>NZ_JAQOZV010000089.1:0-19037 GCF_030348125.1 Massilia sp. DJPM01 | reverse complement strand
ACACGTCGGCCAGCGAGAAAGACAGCATCCACTGTCAGGGCTTTGCCCAATTGACTGCGGCGCCACCAGCGCCGGCGGTCCTGGATCTGGCGGCCTTGCGCGGCCGGATGCAGCGTGGTCAATTTAGCGCCGGCCAATGTTACGAGGTCTTTGAGCAGATGGGCATCAGCTACGGTCCGGCTCACCGGGCGATTGCGGCGCTGCATGCGGGGGATGCGGAAGTGCTGGCGCGGCTGTCGTTGCCGTCATGCGGCACCCAGTTCGTTCTTCATCCTGGCTTGCTCGATTCGGCGATCCAGGCGAGCCTGGGCTTGCTGCTGGATAGCCAGGGCATGCTGGCCGAGGTGACACCGATGCTGCCGTTTGCACTCGATCGGGTTGACGTGCTGGCGCCATGCGGCGCCGAGATGTGGGCGCTGATCGTGCCGGCCACCGATACCGGCGCCGACAGCGCGCTGCAAAAGCTCGCGCTGCAAAAGCTCGACATCACGCTCTGTGACGAGACTGGTCGTGTCTGCGTGCGCTTGACCGGCTTCTCTTCGCGCAAGATCGGCGACGGCGTCAAGACAGTTGTTGCTGAGCGAAAAATCAATCCATCGGAAGTGCCGCAAACAGCTCCGCAAACAGCTCCGCAAACCGGCGCATTGCAGGACCAGGTGCAAGCCGCCTTGCTGCAGCTGGTATCGAGCTTGATCAAGGTCAAGCCTGAAGATATCGACCTCGACAGCGAACTCAGCGAATATGGTTTCGATTCGATTTCACTGACCGAACTGGCTAACAAGCTCAACCAGGAATACGGGCTGGAACTGATGCCGACGCTGTTTTTCGAGCATGGGACCGTGTCCAGCCTGGCCACCTACCTGGTCGAGGCGCATCAGGCGCTGTTTGCGCGCCGCTTTGGTTCACCGGCCAGTGCGGCGGTGGCCATGCCGCAGCCGCAGATAGCCGTTACGGAGACTGCGCTTCAGGCGCCAGTGACCCGCCGCAGCCGTTTTGGCCCAGCGTCCGCTGTCACGTCCGCTGTGACGGCCGCTGTGCCGGAAGCGATCGCCATCGTCGGCATCAGCGGCTGCATGCCGATGGCAGACGATCTGGATGCCTTCTGGACCAACCTGGTGGAAGGGCGCGACTGCATCAGCGAAATTCCTGCCAACCGCTGGGACTGGCAAGCGATGTTCGGCGATCCGGATCAGGAAGCGAACAAGAGCAACGTCAAATGGGGCGGTTTCATCGACGGCGTCGATCAGTTCGATCCGCAATTCTTTGGCATTACGCCGCGCGAGGCGCAAGTCATGGATCCGCAGCAGCGTTTGCTGATGACCTATGTCTGGAAGGCGCTGGAAGATGCCGGCTATGCAGCGCAAGGATTGTCCGGCAGCCGCACTGCCTTGTTCGTCGGCACTTGTTCGAGCGGTTATGGCAGCCTGCTGGCACAATCTCCGCAAGCACAGGAAGCATATACCTCGACCGCGCTGGTATCGTCGATCGGTCCCAACCGGATGAGCTATTTCCTCAACCTGCATGGCCCGAGCGAACCGATCGAAACCGCCTGTTCCAGCTCGCTGGTGGCAGTCAACCGCGGCGTGGCGGTGCTGCGCGACGGTAGTTGCGAAATGGCGATTGTGGGCGGCGTCAACACGATCGTCACGCCGGATGCGCATATCAGTTTCAACAAGGCCGGGATGCTGAGCCAGGATGGCCGCTGCAAGACGTTCTCGCAGCACGCCAACGGCTATGTACGGGGCGAAGGTGTCGGCATGCTGGTGCTGAAACGCTTGAGCGACGCCGAGCGGGATGGCGACCATATCTATGGCCTGATCCGTGGCGGCGCCGAGAACCATGGCGGCCGTGCCAGTTCCCTGACCGCGCCCAATCCGCTGGCGCAGGCCGAGCTGCTCAAGGATGCCTACACACGGGCCGGGATCGATCCGCGCACCATCAGCTACATCGAGGCGCATGGCACCGGCACCAAGCTGGGCGATCCGGTCGAAATCACCGGCCTGAAGCATGGTTTCGGCGATCTGCATCCCCATGCCGGGGCAGCGTATTGCGGGCTGGGTTCTGTCAAGAGCAACATCGGCCATCTGGAACTGGCGGCCGGTGTGGCCGGCGTGATCAAGGTGCTGCTGCAGATGAAGCACAAGACGCTGGTCAAGAGTTTGCACAGCACGCCGCTCAATCCTTACTTCGATCTCTCCGACAGTCCGTTCTATGTGGTCCAGGAGACGGGGCCATGGCAGGCACAAACCGATGCGCAGGGGCGAGCATTGCCGCTGCGCGCAGGGGTCAGTTCGTTCGGCTTTGGCGGCGTCAATGCCCACGTGGTGCTGGAGGAATATGTGGCGGCGGCGGCAATGGTGCCGGCAGTCGTGCAGGGGCCGTCGCTGATCGTGCTGTCGGCCCGCAATGAGGATCGCCTGCGCGAGACGGCGGCCAATCTGCTGGCCTATCTGCAGCAGCATGAGCAGACCGATCTGACGGCGCTGGCGTATACCTTGCAGCTTGGCCGGGATGCGATGGAAGAGCGGCTGGGCTGGGCGGTATCGTCGCTGGCGGAGCTGGTCGACAAGCTGCGCGGTTTCGTTGCCGACGGCGCCCTTGGCAGTGGCGTACGGGGGCAGGTCAAGCGCAACAAGGAGGCGGTATCGGTCTTGTCGGCGGACGAAGATACATCGGCATTGCTGGATGCCTGGCTGGCCAAAGGCCGCTACGGACGCGTATTGGAGATCTGGAGCAAGGGCTTGAATGTAAGCTGGGAACGCTTGTACGGTGCGGTCAAGCCGCAGCGGCTGAGTCTGCCGACCTATCCGTTTGCGAAGGAACGGCATTGGGTCGATACGCTTGCGCAGCCAGTTGTGGCGCCAGCCGCATCCGCCGCACCGGCCACACCAGTCGTTCCAGGTGTCGTTGCGCCAGTCGGCGAGGCTGTCTTTGAACAGGTGGCCACGCGCGTCGCCGCGCTGTCCGGGCTCGATGCGAACGCATTGAAACGGGACATGCAATGGCATGAGCTGGGACTCGATTCGGTATTTCTGCTGCAATTGATCGCAACGTTGATCCGCGACTTCCCGCAGCTGGATCGCAAGAAGGATGGCGACGTTTTGTTGCGCTGCACGACCGTCGGCGACATGGTGAGTCATATCGAGCAGGCGCACGGCGCATCCATGACGCCAGTTGCGACAGCGATGCTATATGCCTTTACGCCGCCAGCACGGCACGGCACGGAGCTCACGCTGCGTCCTGCGAAAAACAATCCGCAGAATCAGTTGTGTGATGAATTGCGGATAGAGGCAAGCGACCCGGTCAGCCTCAGCGCCAGGGTGGTGGTCGACGAAACGCATCCCTTCTTTTTCGATCATCCGCTCGATCATGTATCCGGGATGCACCTTGGAGCGGCGATGAGCGAGGCAGTCAAGGCAGCACATGCCCATCGCTACCACCTGCACGCAGATACCGTCCTGTTCGTCTCTACGATCGAACTCAATTTCCTGGAGGTCTGCAGCAAAGAGCCTGATGCGATCGTGCATGTGACGGCGGCGGCGAGCCCTGGATTTTACGACGCCAGCGTCAGCCAGGAAGGACGCCTGATGGTACGCGCGCATTTTGCCGTGCATGGCATGACGCCGCATCCTTCCGGCGGGAGCAAACTGCCGCCCGGCGTGCGCCCGGCAAGCCAGACAGTACTGAACAAGCTTGACGGCGCCAACGTGCTGCTCAGCGAAGCGCTTGGAACGGTGGAAAAGCCGGGCTGCTATCTGTTGCCGCAAACCGGCGCCAGCTTCTTCACGGACTTTCCGCAACAAATGATCGATATCGTGGTGCTGGCGGAAGCGGCACGGCAATCCTTGCGGATGTTTTCTGCCCATTATCCGGAGGCGGAGCATGCAAGCGATGCGGCGACGTTGCCGGAAACGATGCACAGCGTTGACTTGCTGAAAACCTTGAAATTGCAGATGGAGCGGCCTTTGTTTTGGGACGAAGCAGTTTATCTGGAGCTTAGCCTGTATGAAAAACTGGAAATCGGCAGTGCCACCTTGCTGCAGATCGAGGGGATTTTCATGGTGGAGGGGCGGGAAGCAGGGCGTTTCTCCACCAATGCCATGTCCTTGAGCGCGGCCTTGCATGAAGAGTGGGGACAGCGGGCGGGCCTGGTGTAGTGCCTGCTGGAATAACGGGAAATTGACGCAACATCAAGGAAGGAATGAAAGGGACGGCATGAAAGAAGGAAAATTGAAAACAATCAAGCTGATTGCAGTCGATCTGGATGGACCGCTGCTGGTCGATACGTTTAGTCCGATCATGTATGAATTGTGTACCGATTACTACAAAATAGCGTACACGCGCGACATTGAACGCAATACGTTTTCGCGCCCGCGCGCGGAGGTGGTCACGTACATGCGCGATCTGGTCAAGGCCAGCATGAGTGCGGAAGAAAGCGCCAAAAGCGAGCAGGAAAGCCTCGACGGCTACTTTCGTTATCGCGCCGAGTACATGAAAAACCATCCGTTCGGCATGAAGCCGGAAGTGCCCGCATTTCTCGATCTATTGGCGTCGCTTGATGTGAGATTGGTCTGTTATGGCGGCCTGCCCGAGGCGTATATGCGTGAATCGCTGGGCGCTTTTGCCGACCGCTTCGACCCTTACGTCTGCACTAACGATTTTCGGCCCGGCATACGTGAAATCATTGAAGATATCTACCATGTCGAGCCGCGCCAGGCATTGTTCATCGATGATGTCAATTTTGTCGCTGAACGAGCCCGGACCCTCGGCGTCCCGTTCATCGGGGTGCCGTCGACCAGCGCATGGAGCTGGCAAAAGCATGATATGCAGGAAACAGGCGTCAAGTATCTGGTTGAGTCGGTGGCCGAGATCGACCTGGCGATGTTGCTGGCGCTCGACCGCGACGCAACTCGCGGTGATGTCTGGGCAAGCCAAAGGCAAGACCAGGAGCTGCACGAGATGTGACGCATCATGAAAAACTGGCATCGACCTGGTTCGCAT
Source organism: Massilia sp. DJPM01 (assembly GCF_030348125.1). Lineage (NCBI taxonomy): Bacteria > Pseudomonadati > Pseudomonadota > Betaproteobacteria > Burkholderiales > Oxalobacteraceae > Massilia > Massilia sp. DJPM01. The sequence continues at coordinate 14,036 of NZ_JAQOZV010000089.1, read as the reverse complement.
TGATGGCCCCGGCAGGCAATAGTTGGGCGCCGGCAGCGGGCCGGACGTACGCACGTCCGGTCGGCCAGCGTGCCTTTACTCCGGCCAGACAATCGTGGGGCCGTTCTGGATCGAGCGGATCAGGATCGGCGCCACGTGCTGGATTTTGTTCCAGTCAAAATAATAGCGCTCCATCGTGGCCGGCGATGCGACGTGGCGCTTGACGCCATTGTCGATCAGGTACACCGCCGCATCGCCCTGCGCCTGCGCCAGCACGGCGCCGTGGCTGAGCGGCGTTCCCGTATCGATATTGTTCAGATGCGGGTCTTGCACGACGCCTTTCCAGTCGCGGAACAGGTTGTTGTACGTGGTGGGATCGGGAATATGCCGCTTCATGCCCTGGTCGATGAGGTAGATTGCCGGTGCGCCGGGCAGCTGCATCCGCAGACCGTCGAGATCTTTTCTGATAGCCATGATGTTCACCTTGGTGGGTTGCGCCGCAAGCGACAGGCGGAATCCTTGCCACGGCCGCGCCGTTGCGGCAAGACGGAACGGGTTTGCGGGGCAGGGAGGTGTCAGGGCTTGCACGTGCGGGGCAGGTGGCCTGCGCACCGGTGCCTGTCCAGCCAGATTACAAGCCGGCCGCGCGCCAGCGCTTGTGTCCGCTCAAGCGCTGGCCTGACGGCGCACACCCCCCTGGCGCGCCTGTACATCCAATACAACACTCGGAGTTGTTTTTTGAATAAGCCAGGGGAAATGGCGTCAATGTCATTTTATAAATCGCCATAGCAGCGTAATGTTGACAGTTCACAATCTAAAAATGTGTGTCGACGTCCGTCGATTATTCCCATCATTCATAGGAGACCTGTATGTTGAAACCCCTTGCGCGCTGTGTTGCGATTGCCTGTGCTTGTGCCACCTTGCCTGCCGTTGCCGCCTGTCCCGACTACACCACCGCGGCCAATCCGCCGGCATTCTCCGGACCCGCGAAAAAGACATTTTCCAAATTCGGCAATACGATCCTGGCGGGCTTGTACAAGCCCTGGCATATGGCGCATGACACCATCGTCAAGGCAGGTTCGTCAGCGACCATCACGGGCAAGTTCGACTACGACGCGCTGCTGCACAAGGACCTGGAAGGCGAGCGTGTGCACGCGTATCTGTACGGGACCGGCATGTCGCAATGGCAGTACGTCGGCAATTTCGTGACCGACAGCGATGGCAAGGTCAACGTGCCGCTGGGCGTGCGCCCGGTCGGCGATTATGTCGTGCGCTTCGTCGTGGAAGGCGATCTGAGTTCCACCACCGGTTACCTGAGCGTGGTCGATCCGGGGCGCGACGCGGTGGTGTTCGACATCGACGGCACCTTGACCATCAATGACTTCGAAGCCTATGCCGATTATGTCGGCGTCAAGACCGCCACGCCGTATTACTACGCGCCGCAAGTGGTCAACGCTTATCGCGAGAAGGGATACCAGGTGATCTTCCTGACCGCGCGGCCGTACTGGGTCACCAAGGATGGCCTGGAGTGGCTCGATATCCAGAAGGTCGGCCGCTGGCACTACCATTCCAATCCTTACGGCGGCGGTCCGATTCCGCCGGATACCCAGAAATTCAAAACCGATTACGTGCGCCATTTGCGCGATGTGGTCGGCCTGAACATCGTGCGCGCCTACGGCAATGCCAGCACCGATATCGGGGCCTATGCCGACGGCGGAATTGCGAAAGCGAATACCTACATCATCGGGCCGGACGCGGGTAAATCGGGCACCCAGCCGATCCATGGCGAGTATGGCTCGCACTATGCGTTCGTGGTGACGCCGACACCGGTGGCGAGCTGCCGCCGCTAACGGTCTCGCCTGGCTTTTTGGAGGCGCGCCTCTAATTGCCATGTTATTAATCTTGCAGCCTTAACATAGAATTGTTATTTAATGCGCCGGCGCCGCGGCATGCCCGCGATCGCGCCGGCGATGGATGCAGAGTCTGGAGCAAAGTGTCATGCTGGTACGCGATCAAGAGATCTTCAGCGAATTTGGAGAAGTGGTTGAATTCCATTCCGCTCAACATCGCGATGATGTGGAGCTGTTTCGGGCGCAGATCGTGCGCAAGGTGTTTTCCCCGCATGTGCATGACGGCTATGTGATCGGCGTCGTCGAACGGGGCGTGGAGCGGTTTCACTGGCGCGGCGCGGAGCGCTATGCGACCAGCACCGACCTGGTCTTCATCAATCCCGACCAGGTGCATACCGGCGAGGCGGCTGAGCGCAGCGGTGTCATCTACCGGAATATTTTCGTGGCCACCGAGGCCATGAAACAGATCGTCGGTTGCACCATCTATTTTCCGGACCCGGTGGTCAGCGATCCCGTGCTCGGCCAGCGTCTCAAGCTGGCGCTCGACACCCTGGCCATGGCAACCGAACCGCTGGCCTACGACAGCATCATGGAAGCCCTGATTTTCGATATCGCGGCCCGTTACGGGCGCGGTTTTCAAGACCATGCGCCCGACCTGATGCATGGCTTGCCGGGCATGTCGCGCATCATCGACTATATCGACGCCAATATCGGCAATACGCTGCGGGTCGAAGAGCTGGCCGATATCGCGAACCTGAGCCGGTTTCATTTCATCCGGCGCTTCCGCAAGATGACCGGGGTGACCCCGATCGCCTTCGTCCAGGCGCGCCGCACCTCGATGGCCAAGACCTTGTTGCGCAAGGGCGGCAGCCCCTCGTCGATCGCACTGATGACCGGATTTGCCGATCAAAGCCATCTGACCCGCTGGCTGAAAGCCTGTTACGGGGTGACGCCCGGGGCGTACAAGGGCAAGCGATAAGACTGGTCGGCATGCGCCTGCGGGCGCCTTTGCGGTCCTGCGCGCCGCGCGGGCGCCAGGAACATCTTGCGGGCCCGCTCCAGGATGGCGTTGTCGGCGCGCGTGGTGGCGCGCTGCGGCGTGGCCGGCGCCGTCGATGGATTCAAATACGCGAGGTAGGGCTTGCCCGCGTTCCAGAATACCAGGCCGCTGCCGCCTTGCGGAATCGCGCCGGCGTAGTCGGCCAGGATCACCATGCGCTCGTCGATGACATACACCAGGGGCGGCGCGGGGAGGTCGGGGGTGGAAGGCTTCATAGGGAAATGATATTACTGGCTGCAAAAATGATCAGGGCAAGTCCAAGGAACAGGTCGATGGAGCTATTGAATTTCAGGTAAATGCGGCGAATCGCGTCCTGGCCGAACACAAAGGCGACAAACGAATACCACAGGATTTCGAACGAGCTGCAGATGGCGATGATGGTGACCTTGTCCATCGTCGTCGAGGAATGCGCCAGGAACGATGAAAAAATACTGATCATGAATGCGATCGTTTTCATGTTCGTGATATTGGTGATGAAGCCCATCTTGAAGCTCTTGAAGAAGCTGTGCGACGCAGCGGCGGCCGGAGTCCCGTCCACCGGTGCCGCAGCGGCGCTGTCGCGTTGCCGCTTCCTGCTCTGCAAGGCGCTTTTGATAAGCAGATAAGCGATATACAGCAGGTACAGCGCGCCCAGGATGCCGGCGATCTTGTTCAAGGCCGGGAACTGGTTCAACAGCAGCGCCAGTCCGAGTATCGAGGAAGTCGAAAAAATCAGGCCGACGCACCAGATGCCCAGCGACGCGCCGATGCCGGCGGAAATCGAGTTGGACGCGGCGAAGCGGCTCACCAGGATGAAATTGGGGCCGGGACTGATCACGGCCATGATGTACACAAGTGCGGGTGAAAACACGTTTCGTCTCCCATTCGATGGGCCGCGCGCAGGGATTGCACGCGCGCCCATATAAACCACATTGCAGGAACCGTGTTCCCGATTACGCCTCGACGGCGGCCAGCAGTTCGACCTGCGCAGCGGCCGGTTGCGCCGGCGCGGCGGCGCGCCTTGGTCCCGGCACCAGCAGGCTGTCGGCGATGACCTTGGCGCGCAGCGACACCAGGCTGAATGAGCCCGCATCGCCCAGTCCGTGCGACGACTCGCACAGGCCGTTGAGGTACAGGCGCGGGGCGGCCGGGTTTTTCAGGCGCACGCTGTAGTCCCGTTCGACGGCGACCACCCCGTTATCGTCCAGCGGCAGCTGATCGGCAACGGTGTTGAGGATGCGCGGATACGGTTCGCCGCGCGGCGCCGCCGAAAAATCGAGGAAGCCCGTTGCCAGCACCAGCGCATCGAGTTGCACCGACGATGTTTCCCCGGTATTGACCTCGCGCAGCGCGATGTCCACGGCGCCGTCGTCCAGGCCGGTGGCGCTGTCGATCGCCTGGTTGGTCAGCAGATGGAAGCGGTTTTTGCCGTGCAGCTTTTCTTCGTAAATGCGGACGTACAGCTGGTGAATCACGTCGCCATCGGCCGATGAATAGTTGGTGCCGCGCAGCTGGTTGCTCAGATGGGTCTTGGCCGCCGGCTTGAGGCCATAAAAGTAATCGATAAATTCCGGGAAGTAGACGCGGTCGCTGAACGGACTGGTGTCCTTCAGGCGAAAGCCGAAACCGCGCTGCAGCGAATAGATTTGCTTGTCCGGAAAGCGGTCCATCAAATCGAGCAGCAATTCCACCGCGCTTTGGCTGGCTCCCAGCACGCCGATCTTGTCGCAGCTGGCTGGCAGTGCGGCAACGTGGCTGAGGTATTTGGTCAGGTGGAATACCCGCTTGCCTTGCAGCGGCGCCAACACGTCCGGAATGTTCGATGCCCTGCCGGTGCCGACAATCACCGAGCGCGCCAGCAGGCGCTCGCCGCCGTGGCAGATCACTTCCCATACCTGCTCGCCATTGATCTTGGTCATGCTCATCGACTGGACCCGGGTATTATATTGAACGATGGCGGCGAAACTGGCCGATACCCATTCGATATAATTGGCGAATTCCTTGCGCAGGGGATATTCCAATCCCAGGTTCAGATATTCAAGCAGGCGCTCGTTTTCTTTTAAATAATTAATGAAGGTGTAGTGGCTTTTCGGATTGCGCAAGGTCACCAGGTCGCGGATCGGGTTATTCTGGATATCCGATCCGAGCAGCAGCATGTCCTTTTGCCATACGGCGCTTTCCTGGGCTTCGATAAAACGGACATTGGCCAGCGATGCTTCTTCTTCGAGGCAAATGGCCAGCGCCAGGTTCGACGGTCCAAAACCAATTCCCAACAGATTATAAATATGCGATGCCATGGTTTCTACTTTACGGTGGGTACGACGTTAATCTGCTCATCCGGGGTGGTGGCCGCCGCATGCAGGGGATAGTGATAGTAGTAATAGCCGCGATTGCGGATGAAGCCGAAGCGTTCATACAGGGCGCAGGCGCGCAGGTTATCGACCGCGCCTTCGATGAACAGTTGCTTGGCGCCCGCCTCATGGGCGAAATTGGCCGCACCCTGGAGCAGGCTCTCGCCGATCCCCAGGCTGCGGAAAGCCTGTTTCACATACAGGTCGTTGAGGATCCACAGGCGCTGCATGGTCACGCTGGAGAAGCTGGGGAACAGCTGGGTAAAACCGGCGATTTCATCCCCGACCACGGCAACGATGACCTGGGATTCGCCCAGGAATACCCGTTCGCGCAGGAAGTGCAGGGAGCCCACATAGTTCGGCTCTTCGTTGTAGAACTGGCGGTAGGAATCGAACAGGGCGGCAACTTCCTCCATGTCGTCCAGCGTCGCATAGCGGATCACCGCCTCGGCCTGGGCCGTCATGCCGCTTTCTCCTCGGCGTAGCGGGCAATGCCGATCACTTGCTCGAACGCCCCCGCCAGGATATCGAGCCCTTGCGCCAGCACGTCATAGTCGATCGTCAGGGCCGGCAGCAGTTTGACCACCTGGCCATGGACGCCGCAGGTTTCGACGATCAGCCCGGCGCGGAAGGCCGCCTGCGAAATGGCCGAGGCCACCTCGCCGCTGCCCACGTCGATGCCGCACATGAAGCCGCGGCCGAGGAAGCGGGTCTCGGGAATATAGGTGCTGCTGCGTGCGGCAAGCGCTTTGAGCCGGCCGTGCAGATACACGATCTTTTGCTGCAGCTCGCGCTCGAAGGCGGGCCCGCTCCAGAAAGTATCGATGGCTGCCTTGGCCGTCACGAAGGCCAGGTTGTTGCCGCGGAAAGTGCCATTGTGTTCGCCCGGCTCCCACTGGTCGTGGTCGGGGTTGATCAGGTTCATCGAGAACGGCAAGCCGTAACCGCTCAGCGATTTCGACAGGCACACGATATCGGGCGTCACGCCCATCCCCTCGAAACTGAAAAAGCGGCCGCTACGGCCGCAGCCGGACTGGATATCGTCGATGATCAGCAAGGCGCCATGCTCGCGCGCCAGGGTTTGCAAGCGTTGCAGCCAGCCGGCGCTGACGCAGCGCAGGCCGCCTTCGCCCTGGATGGTTTCAATCAGGAAGGCGGCAGGCGCTTCGACGCCGCTGCCGGACTGCAGCATGCGCGCGATCAGGTCGATCGAATCGACCTGGTCGCCCAGATAGCCTTCGTACGGCATGAACGTCACGCCGCCGAGCGCCACGCCGGCGCCCTGGCGTTTTTTTGGATTGGTGGTCGCGGCGAGCGAGCCCAGGCTCATGCCGTGGAAGGCATTGGAAAACGCGATGACGTTGCTGCGTTTGGTGACCTTGCGCGCCAGTTTCAAGGCCGCCTCGACCGCATTGGTCCCGGTCGGGCCGGTGAACTGGACTTTGTATTTCATCCCGCGCCGGTGCAGGATCTGTTCCTGGAAGGTCTGGATGAAGTCTTCCTTGGCTTCCGTATAAAAGTCCAGGCTGTGGGTGATGCCGTCGTTGTCGAGGTAGGCCTTGAGTTTTTCCTTGAGCGGCTCGCAGTTATGGCCGTAATTGAGCGCGCCGGCGCCGGCGAAAAAGTCCACATACACCTGCTGGTCGACACTGTGGATCTTCGATCCCTTGGCATGGCGGATTTTTACGGGAAAGTCGCGGCAGTATGAACGGACCTTCGATTCATGCACTTCGAAGGTGGTAAACGCGTTATTGATTGACAGGAGATTGTTTGGCATTGGAATACGACCATCCGGTTGTTGGGGTGCGGAGATAATATGAAATCCAATGCGCCGTTTATAGAATGAAATTGCTCTTTTCCCGATTGTCATGCAGATGGCATGTATTTTTATGGGATTTATCTTGTATATCGAGTTTATATAATGCTAGTGAATAGCCATATATAAAAAATGGTGCGCCTTGCGATGTCAATCGGGCGCCATGCGCGCATGAATAAATGCAGACGCGGCCGGTAAAGTGGTATGTTTACCGGGCCGCAACGCTTGCGGCCGGGCGCGCGCGGCGCCGCTATCTAAAAGGAGTTCTATCTTGGATGAATGCGTTTTCTTCGCCTTGCGCAGGTTTCCGTCCGAACTGGCAGCGCTGTACGCGGCCATCCCCAGCGCGGATGCCGCCTGGGTGCCGCTATCCTGGGAAGGGATACCGAGCGAGAGGTTCACGGCGATCGAACAGATCTGCCATGTGCGCGACATCGAAATCGATGGCTATCAGCTGCGCCTGCGGCGCCTGCTGGAGGAAGACAATCCGCTGCTGCTATCGATCGATAGCGAGCGCGTGGCGCGCGAGCGCGGCTATCCCGACGCATCGGTGGAACAGGTCTTTGACGCGTTGCGCGAGGCCAGGGAGCGCACGCTGCGGACCATCGCCGGGCTGAACGGCAGCCAGTGGCAGCGGCGTGGCGTATTCGAGGGTTACGGCCCGGTGACGGTCAAGGGCCTGGTGCATTACCTGTGCAGTCACGATCAACAACATCTGGCCGGGCTGCATTGGCTGCTGGGACAAATGGCCTCGCGCGCGGATTAGTCGAGGTCGCCCTCGGCCGGCGGTTTTTTGTTCCCGGTGATCATCGCGCCGACCAGGTTTTCGCGGTGCTGCCAGCTGGTCAGCAGCACGCCGCTTACATGCAGGGCCACCAGCGCGGCCAGCAGCCAGGCGAGCGCCAGGTGCACCCGCACCGGCCAGGCATAGCCCCACAGCAAGTCAGTGCCCAGTGCCCATCCACTTATGGCCAGCAGGGTGATGCTGGCCAGCAGTGCCACGACCATCCAGCCGCCCAGCGGATTGTGGCCGATATGGCGCGCGGCGCGGCCCCGGGCCACCGCCTTCAGGTAGCGCACGGTGGGCGCCGGCGCGCGCACGAACTGCGCGAAGCGCGCGTAGCGGTTGCCCGCAAAGCCCCACAGCAGGCGCGCCAGCGCGATCGCCGCGGCCGCATAGCCGATGTACTCGTGCGCGGCGCCGCTCCGGTCGCTGCTCCACCATGCCGCAACGATGCTCGCCACCAGCGACCAGTGCAGCAGGCGCACCGGCGCATCCCAGACTTTCAGCTTATTTCTCTTCAACGCGCGCGAAGGTCACCGGATCGAAGAACGCTTCGATGCGCTTGCCCTGCGGGTCCTTGGCATATACTTCGTAGCAGCTTGCGGTCGCTTCCATGCGGCGCACCACCCAGCCTTCCTTGGTCAGTTTTTCGTGCAGTTCGGTGTGCGGCTTCCATTCCGCTTTCGGACGCGTGGTGCATTTCACGTCGCCATGGGCCCAGGCACCGTTGACGGCGAAGGCGAGGACGAGCGGGGCCAGTTTGGCGATGGTCGAGGTCATTGTATTTCCTTATCAATATGAAAATCAGGTCGCTGCCCAGCGGCGCAGCAGGTTATGGTAAATCCCGGTCAGCTTGAGCAGGTTGCGGTCGTCCGCCGCCAGGCCTGGCGTCAGGTTCTGGATGGTCTGGTCCAGGTCGAACAGCAAGGTGCGCTCGGCGTCGTCGCCGACCAGGCTTTCGATCCAAAAAAACGAGGCGACCCGCGCGCCGCGCGTGACCGGCGTGACCCGGTGCAGGCTCGAGGCCGGATACAGCACCATGTCGCCCGCACCCAGCTTGACGGTCTGCACGCCGAATTCGGTGTCGATTTCCAGCTCGCCGCCGTCGTACTCGCCCGGCTCGGACAGGAACAGGGTGGCAGCCAGGTCGCTGCGCAGGCTCAGGTGGGTGTTGGGAATCTGCATCACTGCGCTATCAACGTGCGTGCCATAGGTTGCGCCGACAGCGTAGCGATTAAATTTTGGCGGATAAATCTTGCGCGGCAGGGCGGCGGCGATGAACAGCGGCGTGTTGCCGAGCGTGCGCAGGATGTGATTGCCCAGGCTGACGGCCACGTCGGCACCGTCGTCGATCTGGGCATTGTTCTTGGCCGAGCGCGCCAGGGTGCCGGCGGTGGCCGCGCCATCGCGCCACTCGGCCCGGTCCAGGTAGACGCGAAATTGCCGCACTTCATCCTTGCTCAAGACCGCGTCGAGGATGGTCAGCATGGCGAGCCCGGCCGCCGCAGCACGGCACCGCTGCCGATCTCGTCCACGGTGGCGCAGCCGGCCAGCGCCATGCACACTTCGAGTTCCTCGCGCAGCAGCTTGACCATGTGCGCCACGCCGAGCGCGCCGGCCACGCTGAGCGCGTACATTTGCAGGCGCCCGATCAGCACCGCGTCGGCCCCCAGCGCGAGCGCCTTGAAGATATCGGTGCCGGAGCGGATGCCGCCGTCGAGCAGCAGCGGGAAACCGGGGCCGGTGGCGGCGCGGATGGCCGGCAGCACGTCCAGGCTGGCCGGCGCGCCGTCCAGGGTGCGCCCGCCGTGGTTCGACACCACCACGCCGGCCACGCCGATGGCGCGCAGGGCCACGGCGTCGTCGGGATGCAGCACGCCCTTGACCAGCACCGGCAAGGTGGTCTGGGCGAGCAGCCAGCGCAGGTCGTCCCAGCTCGGGGCGCTGCCCATGATGCCCTGGAAGATGCGGCTGTGCTGGGGCGCGGCCGGCGCCGTTTCGGCCGGGGCGTAGCCGCGCAGGTTGGCCGCCACGCAGTCGGCCGGCATGCGAAAGCCGGCGCGCAGGGCGCGCTTGCTGGGCACCTGGATCGGGGCGTCGAGCGTGACCACGATGGCGCTGTAGCCGGCCTTGACGGCGCGCGCCAGCAAGTCGTGCGTGTCCTCGCGGCGCAGCTGGAAATACAGCTGGAACCAGCGCTGCGGCCCGGCGCCGCGCGCCACGTCTTCCAGGCTGCACGACGCGAGCGTGCTGCTGACCAGGCAACTGTCGACCGCATGCGCCGCGCGCGCGCTCTGCAGCTCGCCGGCGGCGTGCGCCAGGTTCTGGAAGGCGACCGGCGCCAGGAAGACCGGATGGGCGAATTGCTGGCCCGCCAGGGTCACCCGGGTATGCCCGGCGCTGACATCGCGCAGCAGGCGCGGATAGATATCCCAGCGCGCGAACGCGGCCAGGTTGGCGGCCACCGTCAGGTCGTGGCCGCTGCCGCCGGCCACATAGTCGTAGCTGGGCGGCGCCATGAAGCGCTGGGCCAGGGTTTCATAATCGGCGGCGCAGCCGATTTCCGCAGGGATCTTGCCAAGAGGCGGCTGGGCGCCAGGGAGAGGTGTGGTCATCATAAAATGAAAAATGCCGGGGCTTACCCGGCATTGTAGCGAACTTGCTGGCTGGTCAAGCGACTTGACGCGGCCCGCGCTTACAGTTCGTAGTTCAGGGCCAGGCGGACCGCGCGCGCATCACCCTTGTACAGGAAGGCGCCCGAGCGGTACACGGCCGTGAAGTAATCCTTGTTGCCGACGTTGAGCACGTTCAGGCGCAGGTCCAGCTTCTTCGAGAAGCGGTAGGACGCGAACGCGTCATACACGGTGAACGACGGGACTGGCTGCGCGCACCGGTTGTCGGCGGTGTAGCCGGCGGCGGTGTCGGGCTGGCCGCCGCAACGGTCGCTTTCGTAACGTGCCACGGCGCCGAACGAGAAGGCATCGGTCAGCTGGTACTTGGCCTGGGCCGAGAACGATTTCCTGGCAAAGTTGGCCAGTTCGCGGCCGATGCCGGCCGGCGCCGACGAACCGGTGACTTTCGAGCTCATCACGGCAGCGCCGATCTGGGCCGACAAGTCGTCGGTGATGTTGCCGGTCAGGCCGAATTCCACGCCTTGTACCTTGTTCTTGCCCGTGTTGAAGGTGCCGACGGTGTCGTAGTTCGCACCTTCCATCACATCCTTCTTCTTGGTCTGGAACACGGCGGCGGTGGCCAGCAGCTTGTCGTTCAGCAGGTTCCACTTGGTACCGAGTTCCAGGTTGATCGAGGTTTCCGGCTTGGCGCCGGCAATCTTGTTCTGGTACAGCACCGCGCCGCCGTAGCCGCTGTTGGTGCCCGAATCGGCTTCGCCGCCGTTGATGTCCTGCGAGCTGGCCGCGCTGCCGTAGACGATCAGTTTCGGCATGACCTTGAAGCTGACGCCGGCGTGGCCGTTGACCAGGGTGTCGGTGTAGCTGTAGTCGCCCGTGATCAGGTTGGTGGCCGGGGTGCGGCGTACCAGCGACAGGTCGAAGCGGTCGGCGCGGATGCCGGCAAAGGCTGTCAGGCGCTCGGTCAGGTCGACCGTGTCCATCGCCGTCAGCGAGAAGGACTTGACTTGCCAGTCCTGGTTCCAGCTGTTGCGGCGGCTGCTGCGGCCGGCGAAGTTGGTCAGGTCGGCGACCGCGACGCCATTGACGTCGTTGAAGCAGCGGGCGTTGTTCGGGCCGACTTTATCCGTGCTGCGGCAATTGAAGGCGCCGCTGTTGGCGACCGCGAAGTTGCCCGACACGACCTGGTGGTCGGTGTATTCGACGCCGAAGATGAATTCGTGCTTCATGCCCATGAGTTGCTTGTCCCAGCGCAGATTGCTCTGGTGGGCAAAATAATCCACGTCCTGCCAGCCGGTGTGGCCGCCGTCGAGCGCGGCGCTGACGAACGACTTCTGGGTGGCGGCGCTGTCGCCGACGTAGCGGGTGCCGCTCGATGCGCCGGTGGTGACATAGGCATTGCCGGACTGGCCGTAACGGGTCAGGCTGGTCAGGCTCAGGTCGGGGGCGAGTTTCCAGTTGATGCGCGCGGTCACGGTGTCGACGTCCGAGCTGAGGAAGTCGTTCGACTGGGCGTACACCGGCACGTTGGTGGCCGGCACGCGATTCGGCACGGCGCCGACCAGGAAGTGGCCCAGGTCGGGCAGCTTGTCGTCGGTGCGCAGGCCGTAGTAGTCGAGCGTGACGGACAGGTCCTTGCTCACTTCCAGCAGGCCGGACACGGCCACGCCCTTGCGGGTGCGGCTCGATGGCGCACGGTCAGGCACGTCTTCGTCGCCGTACAGGACGTTGGCGCGCAGGGCGAAGTTGTCGCCGAAGCCTTTGTTGAAATCGGCGCTGACGCGCTTGTGGCTGTCGGTGCCCACGCCCACGGTGACGCGCTGGAAGTCCTTGTCCAGGGTCGCTTGCTTGGTGATCGCGTTGACGGCGCCGCCGGCGGTGCCGCGGCCGGCGAAGCTCGAATTCGGGCCTTTGGAAATTTCCAGCTGTTCGATGGCGAAGCTTTCGCGGGTGGTCATGCCCGGATCGCGCAAGCCGTCGACGAACACGTCGCTGCGCGCTTCCTGGCCGCGGATGATGTAGCGGTCGCCGAAGGCATTGCCGTTTTCGCCGGTGCCGAGGGTGATGCCTGGCTGGGCGCTGAGAATTTGTTTCAGTTCGGTCATGCCGGAATCGTCGATCGCGGCCTTGGTGATCACCATGATGGTCTGCGGCGTTTCAGCCAGCGGACGGGTGTGGCGCGCATCGCCCGAGGTCTTGGCCTTGTACGGCGCGCCGACTTCGGCGTTCGGATTCGGGTCGAGGTACTTGCCGTAGACGATCACGTCGGGCAGGACTTTGCTCTCCTTTTCCGATGGCGCGGCGGCGGGCGCGGTGGTCTGGGCGCTGGCGGCGAACGGCATCATCAACAAGGCACTGGAAATGCCCATGGCAATACTGGTTTTCTTCATCGTATTGAACGTCATGTCGCTCTTGCTACGAAGACTCTTTGGCTGTTGCGATTGTTGTTGCTTCAAGATTAACTCCTCATATAGATGGGGCAGATTATAGCGACGTCTCCCATATGCGTAAACGTTAATCAATCTCATTTGCATTCACGGCATTGACATTGCTGTGGCGCAAGGTATGCGGGAGGCATGGCGCCGCGGGCGGCAGCGCGCCGCCGCTCATGGGAATCGGGGGATCCAACGGGGAGGGCGCATCGACGATGCGCCGGAGGGTGGCGGAGTGCGCCTTGCTGTTATTCCTTGCTATTATTTCTTGTAATAGCCTGCGGAAATAATGATGTCGTCGACTTTTTCAACATAGGCCGACTTGGCCTGTATCTGCTTGGTGACGGGATTGATCCATTTATAGTCGACCCAGCCGTTGCCAGGAGCGGCTGCCTTGGCGACAATTTCCTTCATGAAGTACTTCTCGTCCGCATCCTTCAATTCGATGACGTTCTTGCCGACCATCTTGGGATTGGCGCCGTGCGCCAGCACGGTGGCCTTGGCATCCCAGACGCTCAGGTACAGTTCGCCGTTCACGAATTGGCCCTTGCTGTTGGCCACTTCGGCAATCAGCTTGTCCTTCCCGTTCGCCTTCACGAAAGCGACACCGCGTTTCACCAGCGCCGTGGCTTCTTCCGCCGTTGCCGGTTCGGCCGCCAGGGCATGTGTTGCGAACGCCAATGTAGCGGCGATGGCAAGGACGCCCTTGGTAAACATTGTCATAACCTTACTCCTTGAAGTGATGGGGACTATGCGTCTGGCATGCTTGCCGATGGTGTACCGGGCAATGGCAAAAGTCAACCGGAACAGGCTGTCTCGCCTGCGCGGCGCGCCAGGCCGCTACACCGCACGGACGGTGGCCAGCCGCTTCGTGGCCAGCTCGCGAAAGTCCGGGGCGCCGGGAAAGCTCAGGCAGGTTTCCAGGCCGGCGACGGCGGCGGCCTGGCGATTGCCCATCGCGTCATGCGTGTTGGCGCGCTTGTAGCAGGTAAACGGGTATTGCGGATTGCTGTGCGCGGCCTTGGAAACATACTCCAGCGCCGTGTCGTACTCGGCTTGTTCCATGCTGATCATGCCGGCCGTGCTGTAGGCGGACGCTACGTCGTAGCCAGGCGCGAACGCGCGCTCCAGGCCGCGACGTGGCGGCTGTCCTCA
>NZ_JAQOZV010000088.1:0-19178 GCF_030348125.1 Massilia sp. DJPM01 | reverse complement strand
ACTACTTCGCAAGCGGTAAGTGCCCCCGGGCCGCAACCTTGAGTATTTCACTTTTTTCCATGATCACAGTGCTTGGATAAGTCGGTCAACATTTACCCGTAACGTCGCCCCCGTTTGCCCCTCCGCAAATCACGTGCGCCCCCGCCCCGCACAGGCTATGATATTGCTTCATACCAGCACTCATCCCGCCGGGCAGCGCCCGGCCTCGAAAGGGCGGACCTTATGAAGATACGGCGTTGTGCAGTCCTGTTCATCGAACCGCGCGAAGACCTGGGCATCGACTGGGCGGCCCTGTTCTCCGGTACCGGGGCGCTCAGCGCCTCGCTGCGCTGGGTGGCGCTGGCGCCGCACCTGGACCGCGAAACCACCATCGACGCCGCCCAGGTGGCCGTCCTTGGCGCCATCGGCCAGACCGCCTGGATCGAGCGCACCGACGCCGAGCGCCAGTTTGGCGCCCCCATGCTCGACAGCCTGCTCGCCCTCGGCCTCCTGCTCGACGACGACCCGGCCGACAACCCCGCCCGCGAACGCGACGCCCTGCTGCGCGCCCAGCACTGGCGCCCGCTCTCGGCCGCCGCCCACATGTTCAGCCGCTGGGACGGCATGGAAGTTGACAAGGGCATGCACTTTCCCAGCTTCGAGGAACTGGTGCAGGCCTACGGCACGCCGCCGCCGCCGGCCATCGGCCATGGCGATCCGGCGCAGGCGATCAAGCTGCCGCCGCCCTTGGGCGGAGCGCTCGACGCCCAGCTGCTGCAGCGCTACACCGGCCGCAATTACGATCCCGATGCCGTGCTGCCACTGGACGTGCTGGCGCGCCTGCTGCAGCGCACCTTCGGCGCCCAGGCCGAGCGCATGGTGGCCCAGGAAGCCGTGGTATTGAAGAAAACCAGTCCCTCGGCCGGCGGCCTGCATCCTACCGAAGCCTATGTGCTGGTGCAGCGCGTGCCGGGCATCGCGCCCGGGCTGTACCACTACCACGCGCTCGAGCACACCCTCGAACCGCTGGCGGCGCTCGACGCGGCCGCCGCCAGCGAGCTGGCGCGCCAGTTCGTGGCCGACCAGCACTGGTTCGTCGATGCCCCGGTGATGGTGGTGATGGCGGCGCGGGTGGCGCGCAATTTCTGGAAGTACCGCAACCACGCCAAGGCGCACCGCGCCATGATGCTCGACGCCGGCCACCTGTCGCAAACGTTTTATTTATTGGCCACCGAAGCGGGCATGCCGGCCTTCGTGACGGCGGCGATTAACGAGAAAGCGGTCGAGCGCGCGTTCGGGCTCGATCCCTTGTCGGACGCGGTGGTCGCCGTGTGCGGCTGCGGTGTCGCAGCCGCCGGACAGACCACGCTGGAATTGCGTTATGAAGAGTAAAGCGAAGGGTGCAACGCCCGGCTCAGGCGGTGCCGGACAAAAAGAAGGGAATCGCGCCGGCAGCGCTGTCGAGCTTGGACATGAAGGCCATCCGGTCGAGGGCAATCGCATCCTTCGCAGCCAGGCAGCGTTCGGACGGAATCTGCCCGGCTTCCAGCGAAATGCCGAGGCTGCCGAGGGCCGCTACCGGATCCCCCAGCAGGCGTGCGCGGAATACATCATCGCTGGACAATTTATGCAGCAGGGAGTCCAGGTCGCTATGCAGGTGGGTTGTCATGGTAAGGGCCTTTTCGTGTAGGAAAATGATGAGTCACGTAGGAGAAGCTCTTAGCCATGGTAGGACAGTTATTGATCAGTATCAAGGTTTAGAAATCATAGCTGTGTGTTTTTCTCCCGACTGTTGGCGCCGTCCATCACTTCGTCGAACAAGCGTAGGAAAGTAGGCAATATTTCCATTGCGGTCTTGCCATCCTTAGCCATCAGACATTGTTCCAGTTCGCCCGCCGACCCATACAGTTGCTGGGCCGATAGATTGCCGGCCGCACCCTTGACCTTGTGCACCAGCAGCGCCGCGTTGTCCAGATCGCCGCTATCGACAGCTTGCGCGATGGCGGCGTGGCTGCCAGTAAAATCCTTGGCGAACATGGTCAGCAAGCGCGTGAGCAGCGGGCCGTTGTGGCCCAGGCGCGCCAGCGCCGCTTCCACGTCGATGCCGGGCAGCTCGCGCGGCACGCCGCCTTCCTCGGGCGGCGGCGCGCTCTCGGCCGCCACCCGGTTCGGATCGGCGTGGATCCACCCGGCCAGCACCGTGTACAGGATGGCCGGCTCGATCGGCTTGGACAGGTAATCGTTCATGCCCATCGCCAGGCAGCTGTCGCGATAGCCGGCCACCGCGTGCGCGGTCATGGCGATGATCGGCAGGTCGGCATGGCGCGGGTTGGCGCGGATGCGCGCGCTGGCCTGGTAGCCATCCATTTCCGGCATCTGGATATCCATCAGCACCGCGTCGTAGTCGGCCTGGTCGACCATGCGCACCGCGTCGACGCCGTTGCCGGCCAGGTCCACGTGCACCCCGGCGCGGCGCAGGATCTCGCTGGCCACCTGCTGGTTGACCAGGTTGTCGTCGACCACCAGCACGTGCGCCCCGCAGATGTGATCGGCGGCCTGGGACGGGAAGGGCGCCGCGTCGCGCCCCGGCACGGCGGCGTCGAAGCCCATGGTCGCCAGCACGCTGTCGAGCAGCTGCGAGGCGCTGACCGGCTTGACCAGGAAGGCGCCGATGCCGGCTTCCTCGGCCGCCGCCTTGATATGGTCGCGCGCGAAGGCGGTCACCATGATGATCGACGGGATCGACGCCAGGGTCGGGTCGTCCTTGATGCGGCGCGCCGTTTCCAGGCCGTCCATGTCGGGCATGTTCCAGTCCATCAGCACCAGGTCGTAGGGTTCGAGCTGCAGCGAGAACAGGGCGGCGGCGCCCGAGCCGACCGCGCTGGCGTCAAAACCGAAGCTGCGCAGCTGCAGTTCCAGCATTTCGCGCGTGGGCGCGCTGTCGTCCACCACCAGCACTTTCTTGCCGCGCGCCCCGGCGCCGGCCTGCAGGCGCGCGCCGCCCTGCGCCGGCGCCACGTTCAGCGTCAAGGTGAAGTGGAAGCGGCTGCCGGCGCCAAGTTCGCTGTCGACGCCGATTTCGCCGCCCATCTTGCGCACCAGCTGCTGCGAGATCGCCAGTCCCAGGCCGGTGCCGCCGTAGATGCGGGTGGTGCTGGCGTCTGCCTGGGCGAAGGCCTGGAACAGGCGCTCCTGCTGCTCCGGGCTGATGCCGACCCCGGAATCCTCGACCGCGAAGCACAGGCGCACCTGGTTCTCGTCGCCGCTCCACTCCTTGTCGCGCTCCACGCGCAGCTGGATGTGGCCATGCGCGGTGAACTTGAGCGCATTGCCGACCAGGTTGATCAGCACCTGGCCGAGGCGCAGCGGATCGCCCATCAAGATCTGGGGCACGTCGGGTGCGGCCCAGATCACCAGTTCGAGTTCCTTTTCGGCCGCGCGCCAGGCGAACAGGTCGACGATATTGGTCAGCGTGTCGGGCAGGTCGAAGGGCACCACTTCCAGTTCCAGCTTGCCCGCTTCGATCTTGGAAAAATCGAGGATATCGTTGATGATGTCGAGCAGGTTGTTGCCGGCCCGGGCGATCTTGCGGAAGTAGTCGCGCGGCTTGGCATCGAGCTCCAGGTGGGTGCCCAGACCCGCGAAGCCGAGGATGGCATTCATCGGCGTGCGGATTTCGTGGCTGATATTGGCCAGGAACTCGCTCTTGGCGCGCGTGGCCGCTTCGGCGCGGGCACGCGCCTGTTCGATCAGGCGCAGCGCATTGGCCTTCTGGAAGGCCGACACGAACGGTTCTTTCAGGGCCTTGAGCAGTGCCAGGTCGCCATCTTCCAGCGGTACCTGGGGCGCGCGGTTCTCGAACACCAGGAAGCCCTCGATGCGCTGCTCGATGCAGATGCGCACCGCCAGCTGCGCGTTGCCCGCCTGGCCCGGGGTGGCGCCGGTGCGGGTCAGGTAAATGTCGGAGGTGATCCTCTCGGCCGCGTTGACGTAGCGCGCCTCGGCATCAAGCAGTTCCATCCGTTCTTCGACCGGGGTGCCGCCGTTGCGGTCCCACATCGCGCGCACCGCCAGGTTGTCGGTGTCGGCTTCGCGCACCAGCGCCCAGGCGGCGTCGATGCCCTTGATGAACATCGATTCGCGCAGGATGGTGTGCAGCAGCGCGTCGAAGTCGAGCTGCTCGTTGATCGACTTGACGATGGCGTTGAGCTTTTCCAGGTGCTGGGTGCGCGAATAGACCTCGGCCTGCAGCGCCGCGCGGCTGCGCTGCAGCTGGCTGACGCGCCAGCGGTACAGGCCATACACGGCCGCCACGCTGGCCAGCACGTAGCTCAGGTAAGCCCACCAGGTCTGGTGCCAGGCCGGCAGCACGCGCACCCGGATCGATAATTCTTCGTCGGCCCACACGCCATCGCGGTTGGCGCCGCGCACGCGCAGGCGGTAGGCGCCCGGTGCCAGGTTGCTGTAGGCCGCCACGCGCCGGTTGGCGTCGTTCTCGACCCAGCTCTGGTCGTAGCCCTCCAGCTGGAAGGCGTAGCGGTTGCGCTTCGCATCCGAAAAGTCGAGCGCCGACACTTCGATCTCGAAGCCCTTGATCCCGGGCGGCAGGATCAGGCGGCTGTCGCGCTGCGCCAGCACTTGCGCGCCCGCCACCGGATGGCCGTCGGTGCGCAGGGAGCTGATGGCCAGCGGCGGCCGGTATTCCCAGTTGGCCAGGCGCTCCGGATGGATCACGGTCAGGCCGCCGGTGGCGCCGAACAGCAGGTCGTCTTCCGGCGTGGCGGCGGCCGCGCCGATGAAGTAGGTGGGAAAGCCGAGGCCTTCGGCGCGCGCCAGCGGACGCGCCTTGAGACTGCCGCTGTCGATGACGGCGATGCCGTTGCCGGTAGTGGCCCACATGCGCGCGCTGCGGTCCAGGCGCAGGGCCGACACTGCGGTGCTGGGCAAGCCGTCGGCCAGGCCGAGGCGGCGGAATACCGGCGCCCCGAGCGGGGTGCGCATTTCGAGCACGTTGATGCCGCCGCCGTGGGTGGCCACCCACAGGCGCCCGCGTCCATCCATGGCCAATGCGCTGATCACCGGGTCCGACAGGGCGCTCTCGTTGCTGGGATTGGCGAGGATCTGTTCGATCTTGCCGGTGGCCGGGTCGAGCCGGTTCAAGCCGTTGCGGGTGCCGATCCAGAGC
Source organism: Massilia sp. DJPM01 (assembly GCF_030348125.1). Lineage (NCBI taxonomy): Bacteria > Pseudomonadati > Pseudomonadota > Betaproteobacteria > Burkholderiales > Oxalobacteraceae > Massilia > Massilia sp. DJPM01. The sequence goes on along the minus strand of NZ_JAQOZV010000088.1, from coordinate 14,014 downwards.
GCGCCGCCCGGATCGGTCATCAAGGCCTGGATGCGGTTGTCGGACAGGCCGCCGGGACTGGCCACGTAGGACTTGAGTGTATTGGCGGCCGGGTCGTAGCGCAGCAAGCCCTCGAAGGTGCCCAGCCACAGCTGCCCGGCCTGCGGCGCGATGGTGCCGATGCGCGGGTAGGCGTTCGCCTGCGGCAGCGCGATGCGCGCCACGCGCCGCCCCTGTTCGGAAGTGCGGTACAGCCCGAGCTGGGTGCCGATCCAGGCGTCTTGCGGCGTGGCCTCGGCCATCGCCAGCAGCACCCGGTTGGGCAGGGCGCTGTCCAGGCGCGCCGGGTCGGGCCGCAGGGCGGCGCTGCGGGTGCCGTCCGGGTCGATCAGGTCCACGCCCTGGTCGGCCAGGCCCAGCCAGACGCGCCCGCCGGAATCGGTCATCAGCGCGGTGACCGCCGCTTCGGGCAAGCCGTGCGCGCCGAACACGGCGGCCACCGCGCGGTTGTTGGGATCATGGAAATCGACGCTGCGCTCATTGCTGATCCAGATCAGGCCGCTGCGGTCGCGCAGCAGGGCGGCACTGCGGTCGTTGGCCAGGCTCGATGGCACGGCCGCCTGGTGCAGGATGCGGCGCGCGCGGGCGCTGTCGGCTTCAATGTCGATGATGCCGCCGCCGTAGGTGCTGGCCCACCAGTGGCCGGGCACGGATTCGGTAATGGCCAGCACCATGTTGGCGTGCGGGTCGGTGACGCCCGACAGTTCCATGATCCGGGCGCGCATGGCGCCGGCGTCGACCACGCCGATGCCGCTTTTCAGGGTGCCGAAGGCGATCTGGCCGCGGCTGTTTTCGCCGAACGAGAGCACCGCGTCGCGCCAGGGCGCGCCGGCATCGTCGGCGCCCACCGGAATGGCCGCAAACTGGCCGCTGGCGGCGTCGCGCCGGGCCAGGCCGGTGCTGGTGCCGATCCACAGGTTGCCCTTGCGGTCCAGGTGCAGTGCGCGGATACGGCTGTCCGGCAGGGTGCCGGGCACGCCCGGATCGTGGCGGTAGTGGCGCACCGAGGCGCGCGCCGGGTTGACGTAATCGAGGCCCGAGGGCGTGCCGACCCAGACCCCGCCCACGCCGTCGCTGGCGATGGCATTGATGGCGGCATCGGCCAGGCCGGCGGCGCCGGCCGGAAAGCGGATGAAGCGCTCGTTGACCTTGTCGTACATGGCCAGCCCGCCGGTGGCGGTGCCGATCCACAGGCGGCCGCGCCGGTCCGCGTGCAGGGCCTGGATGAAATCGGCGGGAATCGAATACGGGTCGCTTGCGTTGTGCACGAAGGCGAGCATGCGGTAGCCGTCCCAGCGGGCCAGGCCGCGCTGGGTGCCGATCCAGATGAAGCCGTCGCCATCCTGCGCCAGCGCCATCGCGACCGGGTGCGGCAAGCCCTGTTCCAGGCCGATGTGCTCGAACAGCGGGGTGGCCAGTTTTTCCCAGCGGTCAGGAGCTGCCGCCGCTATCGAACTTGCCGATATGCAAATAAAAAAGCCAAGGGCGGCAATCAATGGCACCAGCCATGGGCACCCGTGCGGGCGGTGTGGACGGGTGCTGGGCGTCATCGTTGATCCGCGCGCCAGGAACGGAGAGCGCGCCGGAAGGCGCGGGTGTGGCGACGGACTGTTGTAGCGTGGACGTTCAAGTCGGGACGCGCTCCTGTCGGTGGATTCGGATGCCGCGGCGTCCCCCCGTCGGGCTCGCCTTTCCTGAAAGCATACGCACTTGTCCGTGTACTGTCTATTCGGGTCGGGGTTCGCATATTCGTTTGGCAATATTGCGCGGCCGTTTAGGGACCAACATGTTGCGATAATCCAAAACCGAGCGGGAACGGCGCGCGTTGCGCGACGCAGCCGGTGAAGTTGCCATTGGTTACTGGCGAAAAAAATTCGAAAAAAATCCGAACCTTGGCGCTTGATCGGCCTCAAACCTAGCATTCACGCTTTTGGAAAAGGAACTTCGCATGGGTAAGATTGCCTTGATCACTTTGGAGCATCGTGCCGTGTCACTAGCCTGCAGCGGTTTCGCGTTGTTACTTGGCGCTTGCGGCGGCGGCGGGAGCGACGAACACGCTCCCGCCCCGGCCCGCACGGCGTCCGCCGGCGTGGCCGCCGCCGCGCCGGCGGCGGCCACGCCGGCCGATCCCGAGCGCACCGATCCGGCCGGCGACGACCAGGCCGGCGCCATCGGTCCCGATGCCGCGCAGGTGCCTGAGGTGGCGTCCGCATGGTTCGCCGGGTCCGGCCTTGCGCCTGACGGCGACGGGCAGGCGCATACCGCCAGGCGGGGGCGCGCGCTGTACGTGTCGCCGCAGGGCGCCGATGACAATCCCGGCACCCGCGCGCTGCCGTTCCGCACGCTGGCGCGGGCCGCGCGCGCCGTCACGCCGGGCACGACCGTGTACGTCGCGCCGGGCACTTACAGCGGCGGCTTCCGGACCACCGCCAGCGGCCGGCCCGATGCACGGATTGCGTTCGTGTCCACCCGGCGCTGGGGCGCCCGGATCGTGCCGCCGGAGCGTTCCGTCGCCAAGGCGGCGTGGGATAACCGTGGCAACTACGTCGACATCGTCGGCTTCGACATTGACGGCGGCAGCTACCGCGGCGGCACCCGCTGGAGTACCGGCATCTACAACGGCGGCTCCTACGACACCATCCGCAGCAACCATGTGCATCACATCGCGCAGGACGCCGCCTGCACCAGCGCCGGCGGCGCCGGGATCGGCCTGGACGGTTATTATCGCGGCGTGCAGGGGCAGGTGATCGCCAACCTGGTGCACGACATCGGCCCGGCCGGCTGCCGCTTCGTGCAGGGCATCTACGTCAGCACCACGGGCAGCGTCAAGAACAACGTGGTCTACCGCGTGGCCGAAGCCGGCATTCATTTGTGGCATGACGCGCGCGATGTGGTCGTGTCCAACAACACGGTGACCGGCTCGAATACCGGCATCGTGGTCGGCGGCGGCGACTTTTATCACACCTCCGGCCCGAACGACCATACGGCGGTGTACAACAACATCGTGTATGACAACCGGATGGGCATCTCGGAGCAGGGCCGCACGGGGCGCAACAATAGCTACCGGAATAACCTGGTCTACAAGAACATCAGCTACGACTGGCGTCTCAAAGACGGCGTGGTGCACAGCGGCACGGTCAGCTCGGCGCCGCTGTTCGTCGGCGACACCAAGGTCGCCTTGCCCAACTTTAGCCTCAGCGCCAGTTCGCCGGCGATCGGGCGCGCCACGCCGGTGCATGCCGCCGCCACCGATTTCAACGGCCGTCCGCGCAATGTGTTTTCCGGTTTTGACATCGGCGCTTACCAGCACTGAGCGCGCGCCATCGGCCATCGTCGCCAGCGGCGATGGCCGATGGCGCGCCAACCGCGTTCATTATTTTCTTTACATCCGCGCCAGGGCCGGGTTAGTATCTGCGCCTTCGCAAGACAAGCTCATTACCGAATCGAGAACCTCACGTGCCTGTACACAGCCAACCCATCTGCTGACGATATCGGATTGACCTGACCGGGTTTGGTGTTCGCTTGCGCCCGGTAGGCTGTGCATGCCGCTTTCCCACGACCATCGCTGTCGTGGCGTAGTTCTCCCTTTGTCGTCGGCTCCTATCTACACCCTGGAGCGCATCATGACGAACTTCGTTCACAATCTGGAATTACACAAATACCCTTCCACGCGTCACCTGGAAGGCTCGCAACTGCAGCAGGGCGACACCGGTTTCGACAAGCCGGGCAAGCGCAACGATCCGCGCGCGGCCTATGCCGCGCTGGCCGGGCGTTACATCGTCGTCGAAGAAAAACTCGACGGCGCCAACGCCGGCGTGAGCTTCAGCGAAGGCGCCGAACTGCTGCTGCAAAGCCGCGGCCACTACCTGGCCGGCGGTGGGCGCGAACGCCAGTTCAGCATCTTCAAGCGCTGGGCCGCCGCCCACGAGAGCGCGCTGATCGCGCGCCTGGGCGACCGTTACGTGATGTATGGCGAGTGGATGGGCAAGAAGCACAGCGTCTTCTACAACCATCTGCCGCACTTGTTCTGCGAGTTCGACATCTACGACCGCGACAAGCGGGTATTCCTGTCGACCGCCGCGCGCGCCGTCCTGCTGGGCGAGGCGCCGGTGCTGGCGGTGCCGGTGCTGTATGCGGGAGTGGCGCCGCGCAAGCTGGCCGACCTGCTGGCCCTGATCCGCTTTTCGCTGGCCAAGACGGCGGCGTGGCAGGGCGACTTTGAAGCGACCGTCGCCCGCGAAGGGCTGGACCTGGCCAAGTGCTGGGCCCAGGCCGACAAGTCCGATCTGGCCGAAGGCCTGTACATCAAGGTCGAGGAAGAGGGCGTGGTCACTGAACGCTACAAGTGGGTCAGGAGCGACTTCGTGCAAGCGATCCTGGACTCGAAGATGCACCACTCTCAGCAGCCCTATGTGCCCAATCAGCTGGCGCCCGGGGTCGACATGTACGCCCCGCGCCTGAGCACGACGTGGGAAGACCTGGGCCTGGTAACCGAAGGAGCCATTTGATGGACAAACTGACTTATACAGCCATGGCGGCGCACGTGCCGGCGCCCGGCCAGGCGCCCGACTGGGCCTGGTTCCTGCACGCGATTCCCGCGCTGGCCTTGCTGGCAACGACACCGCAGGACCCGTACTACCACGCCGAGGGCGACGTGTGGATTCACACGCGGATGGTGATCGAGGCCCTGATGCGCGGGGGCGAGTACATCGACGGCAGCGGCGAGGAGCGCTTCATCCTGTTCTACGCCGCGCTGCTGCACGATATCGCCAAGCCGGCGACGACCGTCATCGATCCTGACAGTGGCCGCATCGGGCAACCGGGCCACTCGAAGCGCGGCGCGATCGATGCGCGCATCCTGTGCTGGCATGCCGGCGTGCCGTTCGCCGTGCGCGAGCACATTTGCCGCATCATCACCGTGCACCAGCTGCCATTCTTTGCGCTGGCGGGGAACAAGAACGGCCAGTCGGCCGAGTTCCTGATCCGCAAGCTCTCGCATGAACTGGACCTGCGCCTGCTGTCCGCGATGGCGCAGGCGGATATGGAAGGGCGCTGGTACGAAAAGAAGGATGACTGCCTGGTCGATATCGAGCTGTTTCGCGAAATGGCGCGTGAGGAAGGCTGCTACGGCACCCAGAAAGCATTCGCGGACCCGCACACGCGCCTGTCGTACATGCGCGGCGCCGGCATCGCGCCCGATTTCGTGCATCACCAGAATGCGGGTTCGCGCGTGACGGTGATGTCGGGCTTGCCGGCGTCGGGCAAAAACCACTGGGTGGCGGCCAACCGGGCGCGCTTGCCGGTGGTGTCGATCGACGATGCGCGCGAAGAGCTGGGGCTGCGCCACGGCGCCAATGAAGGCGCCGTGGCGCACCGGGCGGTCGATTTCGCCAAGGAGATGCTGCGCGAAAAAGCGCCGTTCGTGTGGAACACCACGCACCTGAGCGCGCAGATGCGCAAGAAGACGCTCGACCTGCTGTATGCCTACGATGCCGAGGTCGAACTGGTGTACCTGGAGCAGCCGCCGCAGGTCATCTTCAAGCGCAATACGCAACGCGACACCAGCCTGCCCAACAAGGCGATCGAACGCATGCTGTTCAAGTGGGAAGTGCCGTTGCCGAGCGAGGCGCATGTGGTGCGCTATTTCGCCTAGCCGAGTGCACTGTCGGCCGGTTGGTCACGCTATTGTGTCGGTCCGGCGCCGCTGGAAGGGGCATGGTTTGTCAGCCCGCGCGCAGGTGCGCCGTGGATAAGCATGGCGCCTCCCAACGCGGACGAGCCGGTCACTGATCCGTTCGAAGCCGCCGGCCCGCCCGGGCACCGGACAGCGTCGTGTTCACACGGCCAGCATCCAGTGAGGCGTGCATGAATATCCCAGCAGTCTGCGCGCACCGCTCGCCAGATTTTCCGGTTCGTCCAGCGAGCGATGAGCGGCGGCCAGTTCCAGCCCTGCCATGGCAGGGGCGAGGCGTTTGCGCAAGCGTGGCGACTGTTGCGCCAGATGAGCATGCGCCCAGGCGATCAATTCGGCGGTGGCCGGGGCAGGGGCCAGCGACAGGAAGAAGATCATCTGGCGCCACGCGTATGCGGCATTCCTGATCGCGCGCAGTAGTTCAACGTCACACTCGTCGCGCCCGGCTTGCTGGTCGCGGCAGATCCACTCGAAGCATTGCTGCGCCATGCCGTAAAATCGGGGCCGCAGCTCGTCGCCCAGTCCGAGCGACGATACCAGCGCGGCCAGGTTCTGGGTGGTGAGGATCTGCTGCTGCTCGATCATCATGGCATTGCCGGTCACGCCGCCGTTGCTGCGGATGCCCGCGCGCTTTTCGCATAGGCGAATGAGCTCTTTCATGTAGGTCCGGGCGTGGACCGGCGCCTTGGCCGGCTGCACGAGTTCACGCAAGTAGCTGCGCTGTCCCGCATCGATGCCGTAATAGCGGCAGTACAAACTGTCCTCCAGCAGCGTGCTCGCCTGCGCGGCCACCCTGCTGAATTTGGGCGAGAATGTGCCCTCGAATATATCGGCGGCCAGTTCTTCCACCAGCGGCAAGTCCAGTCCCGCGCTCCCCGCCAGCGCGCTCATTTCCTGCACCAGCGGATTGGGGATCATCGTCTGCGGGAACGAGGTCAGTGTCAGCACCGCGATTTCTTCCAGCGTCCTGCGGGCCAGCGTGCGGGGCTGCAAGCCGTGTTGCCGCTCGGCGTTGACGGCGGCGATCCACGGCAGTTCATGCAGCTGCACCTGATGCGCCAGATTCTGCAGCAGCACAGAGCGGCGGCGCCGGAATGCATGGTACAGCGCGCCGTACAGGTGTTTGAGCGAAGGGTCTTCGATCGCCGCGCCGTTGATGGCGGCGCTCAATTGCGGAAGCACCGTGGCCAAGGCCTCGGCCGAGCGGATGATGCCGTGTTCGACCAGCGCCGCGATGGTATCGATGTGGCAGCGCCACAGCTTGGCGAGCAGGGAGGGCGGGATCGCGCTGCCGGCTCCCTCGCCGAGATTGGCCGCTTCGGCCGCGGTGACCGTCACGCTGAGCGGCGCCAGATCATCGATTCCGCCTTCCTGCGGATAGGCGCGCAGGCGGTCGGCCAGCACGCCGGCCAGCAGATGGTGCGGCACGCCTCTGGCCTGCCTGGCCTGTTCGCTGCGCAGCGCGGCGCATTGGGCCGATCCGGGGCGGCCGCGCTTGCTAATGTATCTGGCCAGGATGAGACGTATCTTGCCGACGTCGCGCCCGCTCAGAGCGGCCGGCTCCATCACGCAAATGCGCAGATAGTCGAGCAGTTGCGCCGCGCTATCGTCCTTGCGCCGGGTCACGCTGTGCCCGGACCACTCGTGCAGCAGGGCCTCGCCGCGCGCATGCCATCGGGCCGGATAGTGGCGGCACGGCCAGCCGCCGGCGATGCGGAATTTGCCGCTGACGCCGTCGCGCCATGCGCCGTTGGCATCGATATCGATCGACGGCGGCTCGCCCTCGACGCTCTCGATGAACAGCTGGACCGCGCGGTCGTACAACGGCAGCAGCACGCGCACGGTATCGCGCTGCGTCATGATGCGGCGGTTCGGTGCGCGCCGTTTGTGCAAGGCCAGCGCCACCTCACGCACCGGCTTGAGAAAGACGCGCTCGCCGAAGCGGCGTGCTTGCGCGGCGGGCGCCGGAAAAAAACGCAAGCGGTCGAACCAGGGCGCGATTGCGCTGAGCACCTCGCGCGCCGCATCCGCTTTGCCATGGCGGGTGAGCCAGGCCACGACCAGCAAGGCGCCTTCCTCGGGCACGTTGACGTCGTAGCAGCCTGAGTCGAGCAGGGCGTACAGACCCGCCATCCCGTCGTCGGTCAGCAGGCGCGCGTTGAGCCAACGGCGCGCATCGGGCACGGGCGCCATGCCGGCTGCGGCCAATGTCTGCAGTTCGTGGCCGAGCAAGGCGCCGCCAGCCTTGAAGTCGCCTGTGGCGAAGCCACCCTTGACGATATCGGGCGTGACCCAGGCGGGAACCCCGGCCAGCGGGGTGCGCGAGCCGACGTCGATCGATCCCGTCAACATGCCGGCCATGACCTGCTCCCACTGCCGCACCTTGCCGCGCGCGCGTTCGCGCCCCTGCGGGTCGGGGTGGTCGGTGCTGGTGCGCAGGGCGGCGGCCAGTTGCAGTGCCGCGTAGCCGGGCGCAATGCGCAGAGGTTCCGCGCCGGGAGCGTCGTTATCCACGTGGTATCCATTGAAATGAAGTGTTGGGGTCCGGATGCCGGAATCGAATTTCAGCCGAAGAACTGCATGGATGCTCACTCTTGGCGGTTATGTGAGGGTCTTGTACCGCAAAAAATACCGCGAAAACGGGCGGTGTGATCTTGGTTGTATTTCAGCCACACAAATGCCCCACGGTGTCTTGGCGGCTGCCTGCAAAGTCCATATTTCACCTAACGCCCAGTTTTTCTCGGCCGTTCAGTTCGCTCATGTCCTAAAAGCGTTCCTCGCAACTGGGTGGCTGCGTATTCTTGTCAGTCCCATTCGGCGCTCAGCGTCTCCGCCTGATCCATCACCATCTGCACAGCTTCGTCCTGCTTTGTCGGCGGATACTTGTATTTGCGTAGGATGGGCTTGACCATCAGGCGTAGCTTCGCGTGCACGCTGTCACGTACAGCCCAGTCCATACTAGCGTTTTTTGCGTAGGCTCTCGGCCAGTTCGTGTGCAATTTTCTTGAGCGTCTCGTCGCCCAGTTCCCGCACTGATTCCTCGTTATTTGCCAGCGCTTCGTAAAAAGCCAACTCGTCAGCGTTAAGGCTGCTGATGGGAGGCTGGCGGAGCCTCGAAGAGCACACACGAAAGCGCTGGTCGTGGCCGGGCTGCCGCACGTATCGCTTCATGGCCTGCGACGGTCGTTTGGCAGTCTAAGTGAATGGGTCGAAATGCCAAGCGGCATCTCCGCCCAGATCATGGGCCACAAGCCTAGCGCATTGGCCGAAAAACACTACCGTCGCCGCCGCCTTGATCGGCTACGCAAATGGCACGACCAAATCGAGAGCTGGGTTCTGGAACAAGCGAAAGTAGACTTCACTCCCGACGTACCTGCCCCGCGCCTGAGTCCATCGACGTAACCACGCCGAGGACTTTAGGTGGAGTGCCGGGTTGCCCGATGGGCCTCCTGGCACAAGATTATTAGGACATCATACCGCGCACGTCATTGATCAATTTTTGCCGGTCGGGAGGCGTCATTCGATGAAATACCACGAGCAGCCAAGCAGCCTCGTCATCCTTGGCGTAAAAGTATGACTCAGGTACGTTAAGTGCCTTGGCGATCCGCTCCACCATCGAAAAGTCAGGTTCGTGTTTGCCACGTTCATACTGATTCATCCGAGCACTCGCAGACATCTCGTCCACATCGGCAAGCACGCCCAACCGCTCTTGGGACAAACCGGCTTCCAAGCGGGCCTGTTTTAACCTCTTCGTAAATACCGACATTCTTGGCCCTAAAGGCTAAGATAATCTGAGTATTTTGTTGACTCTACACTAAGGATTACTTAGTATTCCCGCGCAGGTGATCCGAATTTCATATTTAAGTAGCAACTTAACTTTCAAAAAAGGTCGTATTCATGAAATTGTTTAGCCTCGTCACGGCCGTCACTTTGATTGGTTGCGCATCTACTACCGGGGTCGTCCCCACTGGCAAGGACGCATACATGATCGTCCGCGAGGACAACAGCCCGGCTGCATCTCTGGGGACTATTAAGGCGGCGACATTCAAGGAGGCCGGGGCGTTCTGCGCTGGGCAGGGGAAGGCCATGCAGATCACCAAAGAGAGTGATACACCACGGTCGTTGGGGCAGTTTCCACAGACGACGTTGCACTTCACTTGCGTGTAGCAACATGCAGATCACCTGGACCGGCGATGTTGACCATGCCCGAGACATCGACCCCACGGACGCCATCGCCCGCAGTGCAAGAAATCTATCCGACGACGAGCGATACATTCTTTACAGGCTGGCGGCAGGCCTCTCGCGCGACCCTCGCACGACGGCGCATAGAGGCATGCCAGTGCTGCTACCTGTCGCTGAGTTTGCTCAACATGGCGGCTTGCAGAGGAACGTGGCATATCGACGCCTTGGTGCGGCCGCCGAAGCGCTCTTTTACCGAACGGTAGAAATTGAGTTCGGCAATGGCACCGAATTGCAGTTCGCGTGGGCCTCAAGTATCCGCACTCACGACGACTGTTTCGAGCTGAATTTCACTGGCACTTTTGTTGAGCATCTTTTGGCCGCGCTTACGCAGTCAGCGGGCAGCGCGAGCGGCACTCCGTCTTTCATCAGCCTGAAAGAAAAACACGAATGCCGTGACCACAACCTTCTGGTCGTATTGAAGCCAACGAAACCAAAGAGCAAGCTCAAACCGGGGCGTCCCCGTAGAGTCATCCAGTGATCACGCCTGTTGCAGCGGGTAAAGAAGCGTTTAAAAAGGCTAGTGTCAGCCGAGCACGCAGATAGGCTGATCGAATTGACGGATACTGAGGAGCCGTGGCGCAGGATGTCACGTTCTAAGTTCCATGACTTTACGACGCGTGACATCGGTGCGCTAACTGCATGGCTCATCGGCAAGATCGATACTGGAGAGGTCATGCCCCTCACGATACCGTACGCCGGCTAAAGGCCGCTGGCACCTTGGTCCAACGTGATAGCCCGGCATTATCTGCTGTGCTGTCTTTTTGTTTGCTCTCGTCCATACCACTATGACTCGCTTTACGCCTCCTGCTGTGTATAAATGCCCGTCCTGCGGGACTCTGCTGACGTGGGCGCGGCTCGCCTCATTTCGCCCTATGGCCACAGCCACTATGTGGTCGGATGGTGGAGAGGCAGAGAGCGGTTTGGTTGCTATGTGTTCGGTCATCGGTTGCCCGAAATGCTCAACAATTTTGTGGCTCGACGACTGCTACGAGCCTGTGGGGATTTTGCCCCGACAGCCGCCTGAAATCGGACCGCTCGCACGCGTGATCGCCAGGTGGAATGGGGATAAACATGGCCACCTTGGCGCCGAGCAGGCGTGGCGCGAAGTTCCTGTGGAATGGAAGGACGCACAGCGTGGCAGGCCGTTGCGGAGCCTCACCGTGGACAGCAAGATGGAACACACGGGCGCACTCTCCCCACCCCGCGAACTATATCTGCGACGCCATATTTGGTGGCAAAGCAACGATCATGAGCGAGTGCTCGATGACGGAACACGGTCCAGGCGTGAGCCTGCCCTGTCCACCATCGCGCGTGAGGAAAACATGAGGCGACTCTTGGAATTGCTGGAAGCGACTGATGACGCCCCAATGCACCGCGTAGAACTCCTGCGAATGATGGGTAGATTCGATGAGTCAATCGCGCTTTTGAAGTACACAGCAAATCCGATAGGCCGGCTTGTGGGGAAAAACCTTGAAATCGAAGCATGGGCGTCGGCTGGCGACAAGAGCTTGAAAGTGATATTGGTCCGTCACCTGCATCGCGGGCGGTTGGGAGATTGACCTGGAAAGCCGAGCAGGGTGCCCTACAAGCTGCCAGGGGCGCCGGGGATACTTGGTCGACCTTTTCCATAGGGCAGGGTCATCGACGGCGTAGGGAGGCTTTTAGAGCTTGCAGGCGACATTGCAGGACGTACTTGTGTGACGCCGCCCATCGCCATCACAAACTAACGTGCGTCGCTGATCGTTGATCCACCGCCGTTTCCTGAGGCTTGCCCTGATTCTCAACTACGCACATAATCACTGCATCATTCGCGAGGGAGATTCGATCATGTCAGCACAATTCGATGTAGTCCTCTCTGATGACCTCAACAGGGACATTGACAAGGCAGTAGAGGCGAACGCGACCACCAGGAGCGAGCTGATGCGAAAGGCGTTGCAGCTCTATCTCGCCGCGCTGGAGGGCAAGCAACGCGGCCTCAAGCTGGGTCTGGTTGTTCCGAAGACCGAGAAGATGCAAACGGAGTTCGTCGAGCTATGAGCGAAATCATCGGCCTCCATCGTTATGTAAGGGCAGCACTACACGACCGCGTTGCCTCAGGATTCTTCGCACGAAGGCACTCATCTCACTCATGACGCGGCTCGATTCCGCTGCATCCAAAACGGACTCGGCGCAGGCTGGGCAAAATTCCCCCGTCACTGCTGCAATGGCGGTGCTTTCACCCTTGTAGGTGTAGGGAAGGTCGCGGGTGTCGCGGACCAGTTCGGCCGCGCCACAAATAGGACATTTCATATTCATACTCCTTGAAGGACACAATCAACACGTCGTCATGACCGATAGTGTCGCACGGAAAGCAATCGCAGCCAGCATTGCTGCGTCCATTCCCCCAAATTGCTCGGCATTGAGTCGGCGGTCGACCATATAGCCACGTCGCCGGATCGACACTCACCATCCAAGTTGCACCGATTCTCCGTCGAGTTTTTTATACCGATAAAGCGAGATTGCATAGGGTTTTTTCATCGGATTATGCTCAGAAAGGTACACCACAATATCAACGAGGGACTGTCACTCACTAGCAAACGTATGTCATTAAAACGGCTGCCTGGAGGCATCGCGTGATTGGTCCGCTACGGTGTCGCAGACGGCAGCTTGATCGACGTTTGTTTCCAACGAAATCCATCAAACTCGGCAAACGAGTCCCATCCGGTCAAAATCAACTTGTCAGCGATAACTGTGCCGCGACCGCTATAAAAATCACTGACCTTGCCCGCACGCTGTCCCTGAATCTTGTACAGGCCCGATGCGCCAAGGCAAGCGTACAAACAGGACTTAAACTGAACAATGCTCTGAACTGCATCGTCTGCTTCGCCATCCTCATTTACTATCTCGATCTTTTGCCAGCGATCACTTCCGTCCCACCGGTACAGCACCCCATCCCAGCCGCCAACATAAATTTCCTTGCGCGAAATACATAGTGCCGTTACCAAGGTCGTATTGATCGGAGACGACTCTACTTCATGCCAGCGTAACCCGTCGAACCGCTTCACTAGTCCTTTATCGCCGACTGCAACGGCAAAATCGGCCGCCAACCAATGCACCCCAAGCACTGCATCGGACGCTACCGTTTGAGTTATTTTTTTCCCATCCCAATGGGACAGACCGGCACCGTGCGCGAGCCAGCAATCGGTGTCGCTATTGCCCGAGATGGTATCGACTCCCATAACACCGGTCTCGTAGGTTTGCTGGACACCTTTGTTAACGCGGATCAGGTCGCCATGTGAGGTCCCCAGAAAATAGCTCGTTGGCGCGAGGCGGCTCATGGTTAATACCCAGTTTTCTATACTGAACAGTACCTTCCACTCTAGATGCTGAGGCAAGGACCGGACCGAAACGATGCAAGCCGTAATTTCAGATGGATCGACCGGTTCATAGTTCCAGTTTCCCAACACGAGATAGTCGCCCGTTGCATCACCACTGACCACATCGAGCAGTGCCGATTGGATTTCTCGTCCCGGACTTCCTTCATCGACATTTTTACTCATGCTCATTTAGTTACCTCCAGATGTTTTTGCAAAATTCCCAAACCATATAGTTTACTTGGCTAGTCGCCGCCTGGTGTACGTAGGATGGTACTGTCCGTAATGTCTTCGCACATTGCTCGGATCATGGCATCTACAACCATCATGACGCATTCGACTTCTTCGGGCGTAAGGCCCGCGTGCAGCAACTGTTTTCGAGAGTTTTTTTTCGCGTCTCCGTATGTTATCGGAACACCACTTGCTTTCGATGCCAGGGCATCAGCTTCCTGCATTTTCGTCGCACGGCCATGCGGCGTTGTTCGGTCTGTCGAAGGCCCTTTTAACGGGATACAAGGAGCATCGCCATACTTGTAGTTCTCGCATATCGTCGCGACAGCTTTGCCGTTCTTCATGAACTGTGCGTTCTGTACTACGTGGTGTGACTGTTTTTTACTTCCCGCAAGAATGTGGTCGCCTTTATTTTTGTGCGCATGGACGGGATATTTTTCCAGTTCTTTTTCGCACT
>NZ_JAQOZV010000087.1:0-19353 GCF_030348125.1 Massilia sp. DJPM01 | reverse complement strand
GATCATTCACCTGCGCCAGCGCGCCATTTACGCGCACGAGGCGCTGGTGCGCGGGCCGAACGGCGAATCGGCGTATTCGGTGCTGTCCAGGGTCAACGACGCCAACCGCTACATGTTCGACCAGGCGTGCCGGGTGCGGGCGATTCGCGGCGCGGCCGGGCTGGGCATCGCCGAGCTGCTGTCGATTAACTTCCTGCCGAATGCCGTGTTCCGGCCCGAAGCCTGCATCCGCAGCACCTTCGCTGCGGCGCGCGACTATGGTTTTCCCATCGAGCGGATTATCTTCGAGGTCACCGAAAGCGAACAGGTGATGGACCGGCCGCACCTCGTCAATATCTTCGAGGAATACCGCCGCTTCGGTTTCCGCACCGCCATCGACGATTTCGGGGCCGGCTATGCCGGCTTGAACCTGCTGTCCGAATTCCAGCCAGACATCATCAAGATCGACTTGCAACTGGTGCGTGGCATCGATACCAGCCCGGCCAGGCAAGCCATCGTGTCCGCCATCGTCGCCATGTGCGCCAGCCTGGAGATCGCGGTGCTGGCCGAAGGCATCGAAACGCCGGGCGAGCGCGATTTCCTGCGCGATGCCGGCGTCGACCTGATGCAAGGCTACCTGTTTTGCAAGCCCGCCTTCCGCGCGATCGGGGTGGTCGATCCGGCCTCGTGGAAATAGACTAAAAAATAATGTTCAACGCTGTCGATTGCGCGACGGCTGCAACGTCGTCGTAGCAGCAACCCACTCTTCAAGGAGAAACGCTATGCTCGACACGCCGTATATCACCCGCACCGACCCGGTACGGGCGGCCGTCATCCGCTTCGACATTCCACGCGCCGGGATGGTCCACGCAATGGGCCCCGGCATGGCCGAATTGCTGGCCACCACCGCGGCCCAGCGTGTCGGCCCGGCCGGACGCTGCTATTCGCACCACTTCCGCATGCAGCCCGACCGTTTCGACTTTGAAATCGGCGTCCCGGTGTCCGCACCGGTCGCGCCAGCCGGGCGGGTACAGCCCGGCGTACTGCCGGCGGCGCGGGTGGCGCGCGCCGTTTTGCATGGTCCCTACGACGCCCTGCCCGGCGCCTGGGGCCAGCTGATGGCCTGGATCGAGGCGCAGGGCCTGAGCAAAGCGCCTGGGCTGCGGGAAGTGTACGTCAGCGGTCCGGATCTCGATCCCGATCCATCCACCTGGCGCACGGAACTTAATCAAGCATTGACTGACTAACCTAGACACGCAAAGGAGATTCTTCATGAGCACGCAAGCCGTCCAACGCATCCCCCAGGACATGCATACCGTTACCCCGCACATCGTGTGCGCCGACGCCGTGTCCGCCATCGATTTTTACGTCAAGGCCTTCGGCGCCACCGATGCCGGCAAAATGCTGGCGCCCAATGGCAAGTTGATCCACGGAATGATCCGCATCGGCGATTCCACCATCATGCTGGCCGAGGAAACGCCGGAGTGGGGTTCCATCGGCCCCCTGACCCTGAAAGGTTCGCCCGTCACCCTGCACCTGTACGTGCAGGATGCCGACGCGGCATTCCAGCGCGCCGTCGACGCCGGTGCCACCGCCGTCATGCCGCCGTCCGACATGTTCTGGGGCGACCGTTATGGCGTGGTCAAGGACCCGTATGGCCACAGCTGGTCGATCGCCCATCACGTGCGCGACATGAGCCCCGAAGAAATGCAGGAAGGCGCGGCCAAGGCCTGCGGCGAACCCGGCGCGTGACAGGAGACCCACCATGAGATTCATGATCCTCGTGAAGGCCAGCTCCGAGTCCGAAGCTGGAAAAATGCCCAGCGAAAAGCTGCTGACAGAGATGGGCAAATACAACGAAGAACTGGTCAAGGCCGGCGTGATGCTCGCCGGCGAAGGCTTGCATCCGAGCTCGCGTGGCGCGCGCGTCCAGTTTTCCGGCAACAAGCGCACCGTGGTCGACGGCCCGTTTGCCGAAACCAAAGAGCTGGTTGCGGGCTTCTGGCTGATTCAGGTAAAGTCGAAGGAAGAAGCGATCGAGTGGGTCAAACGCTGTCCGAATCCGATGGAAAGCGATTCCGAGATCGAGATCCGGCAAGTGTTTGAGGCGGAAGATTTCGGCGCCGAATTCACGCCGGAGCTGCGCGAGCAAGAAGAACGCTTGCGCGCGCAACTGTAGACCCATGCCGTCCCCGCCCATCAGGCGCGGGGACGGCAGTTGGCAGCCACTGTCCGTTCACTTGCCTTCCTGGAGAACACCATGCGCTACATGCTCTTGCGGCGATCCGACCCGGCTCACGAAGCCGGCCTGCCCCAGTCGCCGGCCGGCCGCGCGGCCTTCGCAAGCTACACCGGCGCCATGGCCGACGCCGGCATCCTGCGCGCCTGCGAGCACCTGCTTCCCAGCGCCAGCGGGGTACGCCTGAGCATCGCCAGCGGCGGCGTCACCCGGGCCGATGGCCCGTTTCCCGAGGCACGGGCAGTGCTCGCCGGCTTCGCCGTGATCGATGTCGCATCGAAAGAAGAGGCGCTGGAATGGGCTGCGCGCTGGCCGTCCGGCGAGGCCGGCGGCGCCGAGGTCGAGGTGCGCCTGAGCGGCTGCCCCGGTGGCTGCGCCGACGTCCACGCTGCCGGCCAGCCCGATGCGCCCGGCCAGCGCTATGCCATCCTGCTGCGTTCCAGCATCGATCTGGAAAACGAAACCCCGGTCGCGCGCGCCCGGCTTGACGCCCTCGATGCCCACAATGCGGCCGAGGCGCGTGCCGGCGTGCTGCTCGGGGCAGACGGCTTGCGCTCGAGCGCCTTGGGCGTGCGGGTAAGAATGGCGTCCGGCAAGCTGACCGTGGTCGATGGCCCCTTCACCGAAATCAAGGAAATGATCGCCGGCTACTGGCTGATTCGCGCTCCCTCGCTGCCGGATGCCATTGCCTGGGCTACGCGCAATCCGTATCCGGTCGGCCCGCCGGTCGAGGTGGAAATTCGCCAACTGGCCGAGCTGAGCGACGCCGCCGGCGCCTTTACCCCCGAGTTGCGCGCCGCCGAGCAGCACATGCGCGCCAGCCAGCTCGATGCCGGCATGCGCGCGCAGCTGGCGGGCGGCGCGCCGGTCCTGCGCTAGACCATGCCGGCAACGCAGGCGCAGGAGACAAACGAAGCGGCTGGGGCCACACAGGCGGCCGCGCGCGTCGTCGAAGGCGTCTGGCGCATCGAGTCGGCCCGCATCATCGGGGCGCTGGCGCGCATGCTGCGCAACGTCGGCCTGGCTGAGGAACTGGCGCAGGATGCCCTGGTCAGTGCGCTCGAACGCTGGCCCGAGGCCGGCATTCCCGACAATCCGGCCGCCTGGCTGATGACGGTGGCCAAGAACCGCGCGCTCGACCACCTGCGCCATGCGACCTTGCAGCGTAACAAGGAGTCCGAGCTCACCTACGAAATCGAAACCTTATTGCAGGACGCCGCGCCCGACCTCGACGCTACCTTGGAAGACGACATCGGCGACGATCTGCTGCGCCTGATGTTCATCGCCTGCCATCCGGTATTGTCGACCGAGGCGCGCGTGGCGCTCACCCTGCGCCTGCTGGGCGGGCTGACGACTGATGAAATCGCCCATGCGTTCCTCGTCTCCGAGGCGACCGTGGCGCAGCGCATCGTGCGCGCCAAGCGCACCCTGGCCGAAGCCAAGGTCCCGTTCGAGGTACCGCGCACCGAGCAACTGGTGGCGCGCCTGGCGTCGGTGCTGCAAGTGATCTACCTGATCTACAACGAAGGCTATTCCGCCAGCGCCGGCGGCGACTGGATGCGTCCCAAGCTGTGCGACGAAGCCCTGCGGCTCGGCCGCATCCTGGCCGGCCTGTTGCCGCACGAATCCGAAGTGCATGGTTTGGTGGCGCTGATGGAAATCCAGTCCTCGCGTGCGCGCGCCCGGCTGGGGCCGCAAGGCGAGCCGGTGCTGCTGCTCGACCAGGACCGCAGCCGCTGGGACCAGTTGCTGATCCGGCGCGGACTGGCGGCGCTGGAGCGGGCCGGGCAGCTGGGCGAGGGTTACGGCCCGTACGCGCTGCAGGCCGCGATTGCCGCCTGCCACGCGCGCGCGCTGACCGCGGAGCAGACCGACTGGCTGCGCATCGCCGCGCTGTACGATGCGCTGGCGCAGCTGATGCCGTCGCCCGTGGTGGAGCTGAACCGCGCGGTGGTGCTGGGGATGGCCTACGGGCCGGCGGCCGGGCTGGAACTGGTCGACGCGCTGATCGCCAGCGATGCGCTGCGCAACTACCACCTGCTGCCCAGCGTGCGCGGCGATTTGCTGGCGCGCCTGGGGCGCATGGACGAGGCGCGTACCGAGTTCGAGCAGGCGGCGGAGTTGACCAATAATCTGCGCGAACGGGCGCTGCTGCTGGCGCGCGCGCAAGGTTGCGCCGGGGATGGCGGATAGGTGGATGCGCTACGTGCCGCTGGCGGCGGTTAGTGGCTCCCACCTTCAACACCGTCATTTCTTGCAGTGCCAGGAATGACGGTATCGAGGGTGGTGGCAAAAACGGCTGAGGCAAAGGCATTCAGTCCGAAAACCGGTTCCAAATCCGGCGTAGAGGCGCTGGCGTAAAGCCCGGCGTGGCATCACGCCAGCCACCGCGCCCATCGAATCATGCTAGCCTTCGTCTCATGAAAAAGCTCCTCCGCACATGCACGCTGCTGGCGCTGGCCGGCAGCCTGCTGGTCTCGTGCGCCAGCGTGATCGGCCCGCGCCAGATCGAACTCCCCTTGACCAAGCTGCAGGCAGGCATGGACCGGCGCTTCCCCATCAGCAACCGGGTAGTGGAAATCTTCGATATCGAACTCAAGCGCCCGCAACTGTCGCTCGCCGCCTCCAGCGGCCGCGTCGGCGTTTCCCTGGAGGCGGCGGTGGGCTCGCCTTTCACGCGCCAATCCTGGCGCGGCAGCCTGGCCATGTCCGGCCGCCCGTATATCGATGCGGCCCGCAACGCCGTGCTGATGGCCGAGCCGCGCGTGGATCGCTTCGCCATCGATGGCATTGACGACGCACAGCAGCGCAGCCTGGCCGCGGCGGCCAATGTGCTGATGAAAAAAGTCGTCGCCGATGTGGCGGTCTATCACTTCCGTCCGGAAGATTTGCGCTATGCCGGCGTGCAATTCGTGCCGACGCGCATACAGACGAGCGCCTCTTCCCTGATCGTCACGGTCGAACCGGCGAAGTAAGGCCGCCGGTATTGTCGCCGCCTTCCTGGTCGCCCCCGGCCGCCGCGCATTTTCAATCCTGCTATGATTTAACGCTGCGAATCTACCCACTGTCGGGTATCTCCGTGGTTGTTGTGTCGCAACGAACGCGTGTTTTCCCTTGATTGCGGCTGCCGCATATTGCGTGCAAACTTGGGATGGATCGTGACCGTTTCATCGAATGCCGCAGGACTTGCGAATTCTCATGTCCAAAGTATTCCGCTAAAGTAATCTTGCTCTGAGAATTCGCTGTGCTGCCGTTTTGGGGGGGACTCGTGGGAACGATAGAGGAAAGTTTGCCGGAAAAGGAGGCGGGGCTGGACGCCTCGTCCGACGCAGCGCCGGCGCCCGTGCGGCCGCGCCAGGCCTTGCCGCCCAAGGGCTCGTGCTGGTACTGTGAAAAGCCGCTCGATAGCGTCAAGCGCTTTTGCGGCAAGGCTTGCGCCGATTCGTTCGACGAAGAAGCCGAATACACCCGCTGACGCGGCTGCGCCACGCCGCCCGCCGTCCATCACAGCGCGGTTTGCCTTAGCGCGCGCAGGGCGCCCTCGAAATCGAAGTCATTCACCGCCTTGGTTACCCGCGCCAGCCTGGCGTCGCCCAGGATCACGCGCAGGCTCGCGCCCGACTCGCCCAGCAGGTCGACCGCCGCGCCATCGGCGTCGATCAGCAATTCCACCAGCCGCGCCAGCAGCACCGGGTCTTGCATCAGCGGACGCTGCGGCATTTCCAGCGCGAAGCCGCCGGGCGCGCTGCCGGCCACCACCTGGTCGAGCAGGTGCAAGACCTTGTCGAAGGAGCCCATGAGCGCGTTCAGTGCCGCCTGCTGCGCCGGCGGATCGGTGCGGATCGCCAGTTCCAGGGTGCAGGCCTGCTGGTGCAGGCGGTGCGCTCCGATCATGCCGGCTGCGCCTTTCAGGGTATGCGCCAGGCGGTGCGCCAGAATCGCATCGCCCGCCGCGAGCGCTGCGCCGATCGGTACCGCCCCATGCGCGTAATCGCTGCGAAAGCGCAAGAGCATGCGCGCATACAAATCGCGGTTTCCCATGATGCGGTCGATGCCGTCGGCCATATCGATCACCGCGCGTGTGGCGGCGTCGGGGCGTAGTTCGACGAGGGCGGGCGGCTTCTCTTTCGATAGCATGACATGGGCGTGTGTTCATTATCTAATGCATCACACGATAGCAGAATTGTTTCGGCAAACCCCAGTCGGACCGGCTTATTTACTCGTAAAAGACCAGGTTTTCGTGATGGGCAGGCTGTCGATGCTGCCGGAAAAGCTGACGTCATAGATCGTCCTGGGCGCCAGCACGGTCAGCGGAATGATCGCGGCGGCCGACTTGGGCGTGTGGCTGTCCGTGCCGAGCTGGAGCAGCTTGACGTTGAGCAGCGCGCCGCCGCGCGGGCGCACGGTGAAGCTATCCACCGTCAGCGTGGCGTCGAGATCGGCGTGCACGCTGATCGGGTAGCCGACTTCATTGAGGTTTTCGACCGGGTCCGGTTCTTCGTAGTTGCTGAAAAAGTTAGGCGCGACGCCAGCCTGGCCATCGGTCGGCCAGGTAGCAATATTGCCGCGCCCCATGCCGGGACCGAAGCCATTGTTGGCCGCAAAGTTACTGGTGAAATAGGTGTAGCCGGCGGCGGTGGTGGCCGAGCCGGTGCCGATTTCCTTGAACTTGGGCTCGAACATCACGAAGCGGTGGTAGATGGCCGTGATCAATTCTTCTGCCATGTAAAAGCCGGACGCGTTCGACGTGGCCGAGATCACTTCGCCATAGGCTGTCTCGCTGGGGAAGAACACATAGCCGGCGCCGGTGAGGCGGTCGAGCAGTTGCGCGCCAGTAAAGGCGGGGGCGCCAGCGGTCTGGTCGTGCGTCACCTTGTTATTGCTCTTCTGATAGTCGGAGTGGCCCTGGGCGGCGCGCTCCAGATTCGCGTTGCGGGTCAGCACGGGCATGCCGATCTGCGTGCGCCGGAAGTTAATCCAGTTCAAGCCATCGATCGCGGTCATATTGGTGGCGACGGGGGCGCCTGCCACCTGGGCCAGCGCGGCCGAGGCGTTGGTCTGGGCCGCCGGGGGATGGTCGGCGGCGCCGCCGCAGGCGGACATGGCCAGCGCGCATGACAGGCCGGCGGCCAGCGTGCTCCAGCGATGCAATCTGTTCATGCTGCTCTCCCCCGGCTGGAAAAATCTCCTGAGAATCGATTCTAGGGGAATTCAGAAATCGGTGAGATTTGTTTGCCGCCGTTTGATCTGGCGCATGCAGGTTGACGCTGTAAAATACCAACACTATCCTCGATGCGATTGCGAAACCACTTGAAACCCACACGCCAGCAGCGCCTCGCGCGCGCCAAGTTTGCCCTGCCGAGCTTTGTCACGCTGCTATCGATTGCGTGCGGCTTCGGCAGCATCGTCATGTCGGTCGACAATGCCCACATCGGCCTGGCCGCCGACTACCGCATGTCCGCCATCCTGCTGGTGCTGGCCGGCGTGTTCGACGCGCTCGATGGTTTTGTCGCGCGTGCCACCAATACCTCGTCCGAATTCGGCATGCAGCTCGACTCGATCGCCGACGTCATGAATTTCGGCTGCGCCCCGGCCATGCTGCTGTATTGCTACGGTTTCGTGCAACTGGGCGCCGACCATCCGACCCTGCTGCGCGCCGGCGGCCTGGCCTGTTTCGTGTTCGTCGCCTGCGGCGCGCTGCGGCTGGCGCGCTTTAACGTCAATGTCGGACGGACCGATCCGCGCTACTTCGTCGGCATGCCGATCACGGCCGGCGCCGCTTGCGTGGCCGCGGTCGTGGTGGCCTGGCCGGCGCCGCTGACCACCACCATGCAAGCTTATCTGGTGATGCTGCTGATGGTCGGGGTCGGCACGCTGATGGTGTCGACGGTGCGTTTCCCCAGCTCCAAGCAGCCGAAAAGCATGCTGCTGTTCGCCGTCATCGGTGTCGGCGTGGCCTTGCTCGCCTGGCTGCAGACGCGCTTCTTCGTGCTGTTTTTCGTGTTGTACATCGGCTTTACCCTGCTGCTCAATATCGCATGGCAACTCGGCTGGCGCGGTGTGCCGGCCCCGGCCGTGTACGAAGACTAGCAAGGCTTCAGGCGAACTTGTCGAGCATCGCCGCCAGCTTGCTGGCGCTGGCTTGCGCTTCGGCCAGGTCGCGCGCGTTGGCGCACTGGGTTTGCATGGTGCTGGTGAGAAGTTGCACGAACGAGCGGTCGAGCGCCTTGCGCGCCGCCGCCATCTGCTGGGCCACGGCATCGCAATCGGACGGCGTGGCCGCTTGCGCGATCAGCTTCTGCACCCCGCGCAACTGGCCTTCGATGCGCGCCAGGCGGTGCAGCAAGTCCTTCTTTTGCAAGGCGCTGAGGGCCGTGCTCTCGACCATGTCCGACATACCCGCTGCTCCCGGCACTGGCTAAGCTACTTCGTGGCCGCGCGCGGCGCGCAGGATGGTGAACCAGTCGCTGCGGCTGAGGATGAAGCGGGTGCCGGCCACGGCCACCGCGATCGCCTCGATGCGGCCGGTGCCGGTCAGCGGCACTGGGCGGCATGGCAACTGCATGATCCACGCAAACACCACGCTGGCGAATGGCTGGTTCAGCGCATCGGCGATGCCCTTGATCACCAGGCGCAAGTGATCGGCATTGTCGTCGCTGCTGGCGAACAGGCGTCCGCCGGCCAGCGGCGACCAGATCATCGGCGCCACGCCCAGGTCTTGCAAGCCGTCGAAGGTCTGGTCGAACATCGGCGTGGTGTGCAGGGGCGAGAACTCGACCTGGTTGGTGGCCAGTTCGATGCGGCGGTTGAGCGACTCGAACTGGTGGCGCGAAAAATTCGACACGCCGAAATGCAGCACCTTGCCGGCCTGGCGCAGGCCCGCGAAGGCGCTCGCGATCTCATCGAACTCCATGAGCGGATCGGGACGGTGGATCAGCAGCAGGTCGAGGCGGTCGGTGTGCAGCTGGCGCAGCGATTCCTCGACCGAGGCGACGATATGGGCGGCGCTGGTGTCGTAATGCTGGATGGCATGTTGCGGGCGTTGCGGCGAGACCAGCTTGATGCCGCATTTGCTGATCAGCTCGATACGGTCGCGCAGCGAAGGCTGCAGGCGCAGGGCTTCACCGAACAGGCCTTCGACGCCATAGTTGCCGTAGATATCGGCATGGTCGAAGCTGGTCACGCCGAGCGCGATGCACTGCTCGATGAACGCGACGCGCTGCCCGGCCGACATGCCCCACTCGCCCATGCGCCACATCCCGGCCACGATGCGCGACAGGTCGGGGCCATGGGCACGGGTACGGACGCGCGGGCAAAACAGGTCGGCGGGCAGGACTGCGGTCATCGGCTTCTTTCTTTTTCTTACAGTGTTTCCCAACCGGGGTCAGACCCCGGTTAAGCAATAAGGCCCTGAAATTTCCCAACCGAGCTCAGACCCCGGTTGGGAAACCTTGCGGCTTACTTGAGCCAGAGGCGCATCGAGTCCCAGGCGCGGCCGAAAATGGATGCTTGCGGCACTTCTTCGAGCGCGACCACCGGCAGTTCCATGATCGACTTGCCATCGACCATCATCTTCAGGGTGCCGACTTTGCTGTTGAGCGGCAGCGGGGCGACCAGCGGGTCGTTGCGCTCCAGCACAGGCTTCATCTTGGCCGCGACACCTTTCGGTACCGTCACCAGCACGTCGTTGTTGAAGCCGATCTTGACCACGTTGGCCGATCCTTTCCACACTTCCGGCGTCTGGATCGCCTGGCCCTTGGAATACAGCTTGACCGTGTCGAAGTTCTGGAAGCCCCAGTTGAGCAGCTTCTGGCTTTCCTGCGTACGCGCCTGGTCCGAATTGGTGCCGAGCACGACCGAAATCAGGCGGCGCTGGCTGTTGCCGTTGGGACGGCGCGCCGAGGCGATCATGCAGAAACCGGCCGCTTCGGTGTGTCCGGTCTTCATGCCGTCCACCGTCGGGTCGAGCCACAGCAGGCGGTTGCGGTTGGGCTGGGTGATCTTGTTGTAGGTGAAGCTTTTGACCGAGTCGATCTTGTAGAACTCGGGATAGTCGGCGATCACGCGCGCGGCCAGGACCGACAGGTCGTACGCGGTCGAAAAGTTGTCGGGGTGCGGCAAGCCGTGCGGGTTGGCGAAGCGCGTGTTTTTCAAGCCCATGCGCTGGGCTTCACGGTTCATCAGGAACACGAAGGCGCTTTCATCGCCGGCCACCGCTTCGGCCAGGGCGACTGCGGCGTCGTTACCGGACTGCACCATCAGGCCGTGCAGCAGGTCGTCCACCGAAACCGGCGTGGCCGGGTCGATGAACATCTTGGAGCTGCTGGCGTCGACCTTCCAGGCCTTGACCGAGACGTTGATCATCTGGTTCAGGGCCAGCTTCTTTTCCTTGAGCGCGGCAAAGGTCAGGTAGGCCGTCATGATCTTGGTCAGCGAGGCCGGTTCGATGCGGGCGTTGGGGTCCTGCGAGGCGATGATCTGCCCGCTGGTGGCGTCGAGCAGCAGCCAGGAGCGCGCCGCGATGGTCGGCGGGGGCATGGTTTGCGCAACGGCGGACGATAGCGCCAGGACACTGGCAGCCAGTGCGGCAATAAGTTTTCTCATGGGAATGGGTACTCAAAAAAGTGGTGCGAAAAAGGGGCGCCCAATTATAGTGGCGATAGTGGAATTGCGCCCTCACGCCGCCACAGTTGGACCACCAGTGTTTTGATGTGGCCCAGCTTGCGGTGGAAGAAATGATCGGCGCCGGGAATGACGATGACCGGAATGTCTTGCGGCCGCGCCCAGTCCAGCACTTGGGTCAATGTAATGGTGTCGTCGACTTCGCCGTGGATCAGGATGGTGTCGGCCGGCACCTCGGGCATCGGCCATTTGCCGGCGGCGGTGCCGACCAGCACCAGGCGCTCGGCCGGCTGTCCTGCGGCGATCAGGCGTTGCTGCAATTGGGCTTGCACAAAGGTGCCGAACGAGAAGCCCGACAGCGCCACCGGCAGCCCCGGATACTGGGCTTGCATGTGGGCCAGCATGAGGGCCATGTCGTCGGTCTCGCCGGCGCCGCCATCGTGCACGCCGGCCGACGCACCGACGCCGCGAAAGTTAAAGCGCGCCACCGCGTAGCCGAGCGCAACAAACGTGCGGGCCAGGGTTTGCGCAACCTTGTTGTCCATGGTGCCGCCGTACAGCGGGTGCGGGTGGGCGACCAGGGCGATGCCGCGCGGCGCGCTTGGGGGCAGGTCGAGCAGGCATTCCATCGGTCCGGCGCCGCCGGCCAGGGTGAATTTTTCAGCGTGTTTGTTCAGCAGATTATGCGTGGCAGTGTTCATGTAAACAAGTAATCAGATTTTGAGGCGGTCGACGACCTTGCCGCCAACCAAATGGGAGTCGATGATTTCATCGATGTCGCTGGTGTCGACATAGGTGTACCAGGTGCCTTGCGGATAGACCACCAGCACCGGACCTTCGTCGCAGCGGTCGAGGCAGCCGGCCTGGTTGATGCGCACCTTGCCGTGCCCGTTCATGCCCAGTTCTTTCATGCGGCGCTTGGCGTGCTTCTGCGCGATTTCTGCGCCGAGCTTGCCGCAGCACTGGCGTCCATCCTCGCGCACATTCATGCAGATGAAGACGTGCTGCTCGAAGTAGGGGGTATCGCTCATGGGGGTTCCCGTTTCTTTACTGTACTGCGTGATCGGTGTTTACACATGCGCCACCATGGGCGCAACGCTAGCGCAATGATACGCGTTCTTCGCGCCGATTGAGTTTATGCGAGGGCAGCAGCAGGAACCAGATCGCAAAAAACGGCCATAGCAGGGAAAGGAATTGCGCGGCGCCATTAAAGTTCAGGAACTTGCCTTGTACCCAGCCTTGCAGGGTGGCACTAAAGTAAGGATTGACAGGGATCGTGTTCACCACCAGCAGGCTGAGCACGAGGGTGACCACCGCCAGCCGCCGTTGCGCAACTTCGGGCGCGAAGGCCAGGCCGGACAGCATGATCAGGCCGATCAGGAAGCCGCCCTGGGCGCCCGGGGTGATCCAGGCCAGCGCGTTGTCGGGCTTGAACAGCAGGGAACTGGCCAGGGTCTTGGTCAGCAGCGCCGCGCCCAGCATGGCGCCGATCAGCAGCAGGCGCGGGGCGCCGCGCCGCAGCAGGCACAGCATGGTCAAGACGGCGCCGGTCATGCCGCAGGCGGTGATGATGGTTTCCGACAGCCAGTATTGTTCCACGCTCATGGCGGCGCCGGGACGCAGCATGGTGACCAGGTCGATGTCGGTATCGAGCCAGGCCGACAGCCATTCGGAAAAAATCGGCAGCAGCTGGCCGTGGCCGAACATGTAGCCGAGCGGGTAGATCTGGGCCAGCGGCCACAGGGCCAGCAGTACCAGGCCCTGGCTGGCGTGCGCCGCGAACCAGCGCTGGCGCAGCTTGTACAAGCGGCTCTGGTCGAGGAAGGAGCGCGCGCCAAGGGCGCCGATGATGGCCCCGGCCAGCGCGCCGGCCGCATTGGTGATGAAGTCCAGGCTCGATGGCACGCGGCTGGGCAGGTAGGTCTGCACCGCTTCCATGGTGCCCGAGACCAGGATGCCGAGCATGGCGGCGGCGAGGATGGCCCACAGGCCGCGCACGCGCGGGTACATGGCCAGCACCAGCAGGGTCCCGAGCGGGATGTAGCCGATGATGTTGACCATGACGTCGAAGCCGGTCCAGTACTGGGGCATGGACAGGGTCAGGAAAATCAGCGGCGACAGGCCGCTGCCGCGCCAGCCGGAAAACGGGAACCAGCTGGCGTACACGATCAGCAGCATGTAGGCCAGCAGCGAGGCGCGCGCCACGGGCGAACCGCGCACGGCGGCCGTTACCGGCGAGGGGATGGGAGCAGGCCCTGGCGCGTGCGGCGCGTTCATTCTTTTTTGAGGGGCAGCGTGGCGATCCAGGCGATGACGTCGGCGGCGACCGTGTCGGTGGCGCCGGCCAGCGCGCGCGCGCCGCCGCCGGCGTCCGCACTGGTGGCCGCGTTCTTGCGCTCGAAGGTTTTCTGGTCGATCAGTTTATGTCCCTGGAACAGCGAGGCGCGCAGCACCAGTTGGCCGTGGCTCTGGGTCTGGCTGTCGAAGTTGTGGGTGAAGTCGTCGATTTCCAGGCGCAGGATCGGCACGCCGTCGGAGGCGTCGCTGACACTGAGTACCTTGGCGCCCGATTGTGCAATGCGCGACTTGAGGCGCTGGGTGACCATTTGCAGCGGCGTGGCGCTCCAGCGGCTGTTGGCGTAGGCGCGCGCCTGCAGCGGGTCGCTGTAATTGAGGCGGTAGTACATACGTTCGCTGTCGAGCGCCGCCGAACCGGTGACCTCGCCCACCACGACGGCGGCGATCGGCGCGCGCGCGGCCGGCGCGCTGCTGGCGGCGGGGCCGAAGTCGAAGGTGGTGTTCAGGGCCGGCTTTTCGCTGGCGCAGCCGGCCAGCAGCAGGACGGTGCCGGCGCTGGCGGCCAGCAGCAGGCGGCGTACGGTGGTGGACACGTGCGTGCGCGGAGTCGGGGTGTGGTTCACGGTGGTCCTCATTTGTTCGGTGCGGTAAAACCTGGTTCACCCGGGCCCGGAGTGGGCGGCGCGGCGCCGAACAGCAGGCTTTGCGGACGGTCGTTGAGCGAATTCATGGTGCGCCGCACGGCCCGCAGCGAGGTGCGCGCTTCGTCGGTCATGGCCACGAAGTGCGGCAGGGTTTGCATTTCGAGGTCGGTGGTGACCGCTTCGAGCGAGCCGCCGACCCGGTCCACGGTGCTGTTCAGGCGCGCAATCGCCCCGTTCGGCGCTTGCAGGTCGTCGGCCAGCCTGGTGTAGCTGCGCGTCATGGTGCTGGCGTTGTTGCTGAAGGTGTCGAAGGCGGCGAAGCTTTGTTCCGCCTTCGCGGTCAGCTGCGGCAGGCGCGCCAGGGTCGGTTCCAGCTTGGCCGGGATCTCGCCGTAGGCAATCGCCGCCTTGCTGACGTTGGCGAAGGCGTCGAGGATGATCTTCTGGTTTTCCGGCGCGGCCAGCGCGTCCAGGCGGGTGGCCAGTTCCTCGGCTTTGTCGAGGATCACCAGGCCGCGTTTTTCAAGCTGGTCGAGCAGGCCCGGACGCAGCGGGATGCGCGCCAGCTTCTCTTCGCTGCTGGCCATCAGGGTCGAGCCGGTTTTTTCGTCGTCGAGCTGGATGAAGGCGATCCCGGTCACGCCCTGGTAGCCGAGGGTGGCGAAGGTGGTGCGGGTGATCGGCGCTTCCGCATCGACCGACAGGTGGATCAGGATCTGGCCGGGGATCCTGGCGTCGAAGCTGATGTCGTCGACCTTGCCCACTTCCAGCCCGCGGTAGCGCACCGCCGCCTGCGGGTTCAGGCCCGGGATCGACTGGATGGTGGCGATCTGGTAGGGCACCCGCTCGACCCGGTCGCGGTTGAACCAGATGCCCGCCAGGACCGTGGCCACCAGCAGCGCAATCGTGAAGAAGCCTGTCATCAGGGCGTGTGATCTGTTTTCCATAGGCTAGTGCTCCGGTGCGTGCTCGGCGTCGTATTCGTCGAGCACTTCGAGGGCGCGCTGGCCGCGCGCACCCAGGAAGAATTGTTTGATGAAGGGATGGTCCACTTTCAGCACGTCGCGCGTCGGTCCGATCGCGATCACGTGTTTTTCGGCCAGCACCGCGATCCGGGTCGACAGCGCGAACAGGGTGTCCAGGTCGTGCGTGACCATGACCACGGTCAGGCCCAGTTCGCGGTGCAGCGATTGAATCAGTGCGACAAACGCGTCCGACAGGTCGGGGTCGAGGCCGGCGGTGGGCTCGTCGAGGAACAGCAGTTGCGGTTCGAGCGCCAGCGCGCGCGCCAGCGAGGCGCGCTTGATCATGCCGCCGGACAGGTCGGACGGCATCTTCTTGGCGTGTTCGACGCCCAGCCCCACCATGTTCATTTTCAGCAGCACCGCGTCCTGGATCACGTCTTCGGGCAGGGCGCGCAGCTCGCGCAGCGGCTGGGCGATGTTGTCGAACACGGTCAGCGCCGAATACAGCGCGCCCTGCTGGAACAGCATGCCCCAGTGGTTGCGCATGCGCTGCAACTGGTCGGCGTCGGCCTCGCTGATGTCTTCGCCGAACACGCGCACGCAGCCTTTGGCGGGCGTCTCCAGGCCCAGCATCTGGCGCAGCAGGACGGTCTTGCCGGTGCCCGAGCCGCCCACGATCGACAGGATCTCGCCCTGGTAGATGTCGAGGTTCAGGTCCTGGTGCACCACGGTGCGGCCGAATTTGGTCCACAGCTTGGTGATCTGGACCACCGGCGGGCCGACATCTTCCTCGGGCCGCATGTTCAGGTGCTGGCGCGCGTCTTCCGCTTTTTGTTCATCCATCAGAAACCGACTCCGCTGAAAATAATCGCAAACACCGCGTCGGCCAGGATCACCACGGTAATCGCGGTGACCACCGAGGTGGTGGTGCCGTGGCCGAGGCTTTCGGTGTTCGGCTTGATGCGCAGGCCGAAGTGGCAGGATACCAGCGCGATCAGCATGCCGAAGGTGGTCCCCTTGAGCAGGCCGATGATGTAGTTCGACAGCGGCACCGCGTCCGGCAGCTTTTGCAGGAAGTAGCGCGCCGACAGGTTCAGTTCGACCTTGGCCGAGACCATGCCGCCGATCAGGGCCATGGCATCGGTCCACACCACCAGCAGCGGCATCGAGATCGCCAGCGCCACCACTTTCGGCATGATCAGGCGGTAGCCGTGCGAGATGCCCATGACCAGCATGGCGTCGAGTTCCTCGGTGACCCGCATCACCCCGAGCTGCGCGGTGATGGAGGAACCGGAACGGCCCGCGACCAGGATGGCGGCCAGCAGCGGTCCGAGTTCGCGGATCACGCTCATGCCGAGGATATTGACCAGGTACATATCGCCGCCGAACATGCGCAGCTGCTGGGCCGACAGGTAGGACAGCACGACCCCGATCAGGAAGCCGACCAGCGCGGTGATGCCGAGCGCCTGGAAGCCGGAATGGAAAATATTGGCCGATACTTCGCGCCACGGCCCCGTCATCGGATGGCGGATGAAGCGGCCGATATCCTGCACCACCTGGCCGATCAGGCGGATGAAGCCTTGCGTGTGCTCGAAGAAGTGGAGCATGCCGCTGCCCAGGGTCATGACCCAGTTGAAGCGGTTGGGGCGCGTGCGCGGCAGTTGCAGCTTGCTCGCTTCCTCGATGCGCTTGAACAGTTCTTCCTGTTTTTCGGCCAGCTGGAGCTGGGCGGGGCGCTTCTTGCCCCAGGCGTTCCAGAACATCTGGGCGCCGATGTGGTCGAGGCGGATGATCTGGGTCAGGTCCCATACCAGCGCCGGCTTGTCCTTGAGCGAGACCAGGGTGGCGTTGATGGTCTTGATCGCGCCGCACTGGGCCAGCGCGTGGACCTGCCAGATCCCGTTGGCGACGACCGATTGGGGCGAGCCTGCATCAGGCGATTCGAGGGTTAAAGTTGGCGCATTTTCAATCTGCATTGCGCCAGTGTAAAAGAGAATCGCCGTGACCGCTACAGGAGTTCGTGCGCGGGGCGGCGGCGCCCGTGGAAACGTTTGCCGGCAGCGCCGGCGCGCGGCGCCGGTTTATGCGGCCAGATGGCGTGCCTGGCGCTGCGGCAGGCTCGCTACCGGCTTGGTCTTGTCGGCCGGCGCGTCGATGCGGCCGGCATAATCGCTGCCCACCAGTTCCGCCGCGTCGGTACGGCTCATGCCGCGCGTTTCCAGCCATTGCGCGACCAGCTTGGCCAGGCGGTCGAGCGCGATGCGGTGGGTGGCATCGGTTTTCGCGTAGATCCAGTCGGAGAAAGCCATGAAATTGGCAAAGGGCGACTCGCCCAGCAAGTGCGTGAGCGTGTGCGCGAAGCGTCCCGAGTTGGCCACCAGGTCCCAGTAGCGCGCAAAGCGCACCAGGCGCTGCATGGTCTGGAAGTCGATCAGTCTGGTCGCCAGGATGGTGTAGGGCGGGTAGGGATCGAATACCAGGCCGTGTTCTTCGGTGTGGCGGATGATCGGCGTGCCGCGCAGGCGCTTGAGGATGCCGAACTGGATCTCGTGCGGCTTGAGTGCGACCAGCTGGTCGAAGCCGCGCGCGAAGCTGTCCATGTCTTCGCCCGGCAGGCCGGCGATCAGGTCGACGTGCAGGTGGGCGTGCGACTGCTCGCACAGCCAGCGGATGTTCTCGGCGGCCTTGGCGTTGTCCTGGCGCCGGCTGACCAGCGCCTGCACCGCCGGATTGAAGCTCTGGATGCCGATCTCGAACTGCAGCGCGCCGGGCGGGAACTTGCGGATGCCTTCTTTCAGCGCATCGGGCAGGTGGTCGGGCACCAGCTCGAAGTGGGCGTACACCGGGTCGTCCGGGTTCGCTTCGATTTTGTCGAGGAAGAACTGCATGATCTTCAGGCTGGTCTTGATATTCAGGTTGAAGGTGCGGTCGACGAACTTGAACAGGCGCGCGCCGCGCGCGTGCAGCGTTTCGAGCTCGCCCAGGAAGGTATCGAGGCCGAAGGGCCAGGCGGTCTTGTCGAGCGCGGACAGGCAGAATTCGCACTTGAAGGGGCAGCCGCGCGAGGCTTCCACATATAAGGTGCGGTTGGCGATGTCGTTGTCTGTATATAAGGAGTAGGGCATGGCGATGTCGGCCATCGGCGGCTGCACGCCGGCGTGGATCTTCATCAGCGGCTTGGGGCCGTGCAGGATCTCGCCGCACAGCTTGGGGAAGGTCACGTCGCCCCAGCCGGTAACCAGGTAGTCCGCCATCTGCACGATGGCTTGCTCGCCCGGCTCGTGCGACACTTCCGGCCCGCCCAGCACGATCACCACCTGGGGCGCGACGCGCTTGAGCATGGCGACGACCTTGGTGGTTTCTTCGACGTTCCATATATAGATACCGAAACCGATGATGCGCGGCGCTTGCGCCAGCAGGCGTTCGACGATTTCGGTGGTTTTCGCACCGATCACGAATTCGTGCAGGCTGGCCCGCTCCCGCAGGGGGCCCATGTTTGCCAGCAGATAGCGCAGCCCCAGCGATGCGTGGGCGTAGCGGG
Organism: Massilia sp. DJPM01; assembly: GCF_030348125.1. Taxonomy (NCBI): domain Bacteria; kingdom Pseudomonadati; phylum Pseudomonadota; class Betaproteobacteria; order Burkholderiales; family Oxalobacteraceae; genus Massilia; species Massilia sp. DJPM01. The sequence continues at coordinate 1,065 of NZ_JAQOZV010000087.1, read as the reverse complement.
CGTTCAGGGTCGAGAGCAGGATGGTCATGGCAGGGCGGTATGGGCGAAAGCTGACATTCTACCTGCGCGCGGGGCGGGTGATCGGCACATGCTGGCCTGATGTTGCTACCGCATAACAATCGCAGGCATAAATCTTGCAGCAGACTAAAGCTGAGAAGCCAGGCTGTTGTGTTCTGGCTCAAAAACGTGCGTACAGGAAATGTGTTTACGCATTTCGCCCCAATGCTACGTTAGTATATGAATCGATCGCCATCGCGTGGAGTGTTGCGCCAATTTTTGTCACATGAATAAATTACAGCCCATTTTTGTCATCGCTGCTGCCCTTATTTGCTGCGCCGCGCCCGCGTCCGCGCAAATGTACAAGACCGTCGGTCCGGATGGGAAGGTCACGTTCTCCGACCGTCCGCAAAATGGCGACAAGCTCAAGGTCAGCGTGATGAAGGGCTCCGTGCTGCGCGCGGTGGAGGGGCCCGTGCCGGCCCAGCCCAAGATCGCGCCAGCTCCCAAGTCAGGCGGCGCCGACGCTCCCGGCGGTGGCATATCGGCGGCCGGCGTGCCGTCGCCCGAGCTCAAGCATGCGGTGCTGGTGGTGGCCTTGATGTCCGAAGTGGCCGCCAAGTTCGAGCCGGTCTGTGCCAACGTGGCGCCCCACAGCAAAAAATTCGTGACGGCCGCCAACGGTTGGAAGCAGCGCAACGCCAGCTTTATCGAGAAGCAACGGCGCGCAATGGCGGATATGTCGCCGGTCAAGCGCACTGCTTTGCAGGGCGAGGTGGCGGCAAAGATTCATGAGGCCATGGCCGAGGTGCTGGCGCAGAGTGCGTCGGGCCAGGCCAACTGGTGCGACAAGGCAACTGTCGACATGTCCGGTGGAAGCAATGATGTGGCCAATAACGCGGACGTGGCCCTGCCGCTGATCACCTACAAACCGAAATAATCGGCGAAGGCGGCTTGTGGAAATACGGCCCTTTTGCTATAGTTCGCCTCCCCGCTGATTCAGTAGCGAAATCAAGTAGTTGCAGGACAGATCAGGGGCGTTTCAAAAGAAGCGAAGTAACAAAAAGA
>NZ_JAQOZV010000086.1:0-20904 GCF_030348125.1 Massilia sp. DJPM01 | reverse complement strand
TTCATTGGATTCTCCGGTGACTAAGCTTTGGGTGCGCGGCGGCGCGCGAACACGATGCTGGCCAGGCCGGCCAGCATCAGGGTGACGCTGGCCGGTTCCGGCACGGGCGAGGGCGCCGCCTCAAGGCGCGCGCTGAAGCTGGTGAAGCCGGCGCCCCAGTCGAGCGCGGACAGGTCGAGGCCGATGGTGTGGCCATCGATCAGGTTCAGCACGGGAATGCCGCCCACGGCGCTGCTGTCGATCAGCGTGAAACGGGTCAGGGGCGCGGCCAGGCTGGCGCCGAAGTCGAAGCGCATGCTGGTCGCCCCGGCGGCCACGGGGCCATTGTTGAAGACCGTCATCACGCCGTCTTCGGCGAAGTCGATCCCGAACAGGAAGTCGGCGCTGAGAAATTCAACCCCGTTGGCGCCGCCGGGATCGATGGCCGTCACGTTCGAGCCGGGCACCGGCGCGAACAGCTGGTCCAGTCCCAGCATGCCATCGGCGGACCCGTTATAGGCCGCGCTGATGGTGCTGTGTTGCAGCGGCAGGGGGGCCGCATGTGCTTGCCCCGCAGTCAGTGCCACGACCGCGAGTGTCTCCAAGATGATTTTTGTTGTCATTTTTTTGCTGTCCAGTAAAGTGAAACCGCAGGCTACATCGTTATTTCCTCATCTAAAAACAGGATTGCTCACGCCGTCACGGTGGTGTTGTACACCTTGCCGCCGATGGTCACCTTGCTCAGTGTTGCCGACTTCACGTTGTAGGCGAACCAGGGATTGTCGGCGTTGGCTGGGGTGCCGAAATCGCAGTCGGTGATGCTGATGCCGGTGATCGGCACGATCAGCGATGGGTCGTTGCCGTTGTAATCGAAGGCGACCGGGCCGAGCAGCATGATGGCCTGGTAGCACGAGAACGTGCCGGCCCCGGTCTTCACATTGCCCACCTTGACGTTGGAGATGTGCACGTCCGACACCACCGGCGGGCGCGTGCGCACGTTGTCGGCGGTGGGCATGTAATCGCAATCGATGGTGATCACCGCGCCAGCCGAGGACGACACGGTTTTTGGGGCGATCGGCGAGCCGGGCAGGGAATTGTAGAACTGCGGCGTGGTCTGCACCCCGTTCGGCATGCTCACGTTGCGCACGTAAACATGCTTGAGGAAGCCGCCCCGGTTCATATTGGTCTTCATGCGGATGGCCGTGGCGAGCGGGCTGGTGGCCCAGTTCACGTTGCGGAATTCGATATCCTGCGCATACACATGCTCGATGCCGCCCGACATTTCGCTGCCCAGGGTCACGCCGCCGTGGCCGCTGTTCATGATGCATTTCTGGATCAGCACGTTCTGGGTCGGACCGTATTGCGTATCCAGGTTCTTGCCGGCCTTGATTGCGATGCAATCGTCGCCGGTATTGAAGGTGCAGTCTTCGACCAGCACGTTGTCGCACGCTTCCGGATCGAAACCGTCGCTGTTCGGGCCCATGCTGTCCATGTGGACCTTGCGGATTTCCAGGTCGCGGCAGGCCACCGGGTGGTGCAGCCAGAACGGCGCCTGGTTGACCTGGTAGCCCTTGAGCAGCACCCTGGTGCAATCGATGAATTCGATCATGCACGGGCGCAGGTAGTGGCCGCGCCCGAACACGCGCTTGCCGGCCGGCACGCCCGCTTCCGACAGCGATGGCAGGTAGGCTTCATCGCTGCGCCAGCGGCTGCTGTCGCCTTCGATCAGCCTGGCCTGGGCGGCGCCCAGATCGGGCGCCACGGCCAGGATGCGGGCCGGGTTGGCCGGGTTGACGGCCGCTTGCGAACGCGGCTCGCTGGCCCCGTTGCGCTTGCTCTTCCAGTCCCACCAGCAGTCGCCGCCGTTCAGCGGCACGCCGCCCTGGCCGTCGAGAATGCTGGTCCAGTCTTCGCCGCTGAGGGCGATATTGTTTTGCTTGTGGGCGTACACCAGCGGCGAATAGTTCAGGCAATCGTTGCTCTGCCAGCGCGACAGGGTCAGCTTGCCGTTCGGGCCGCAGTCGACCTCGCCGTACCTGGCGAAATCGTCCGGGTCGTTGCTGAAGAAGACGTGCGCGCCGGATTTCAAATGCACGTGCACGTTCGAGCGCAGCACGATCGGGCCTTTGCACAGCCAGGCGCCGGCGGGAATCACCACCCGTCCGCCGCCCGCCTTGGCGCAGGCGGCAATCGCCGCGCGAATCGCCGGATAGCAGTCGTGCGCGCCGGCGGCCGGCGTGGCCACCATGCCGGTCTCGTGGTGGCCGGTGTAGCCTGTCACGCTGCTCACCTTGCACGGCTCGGCGCCGTGCGCGGTGATCGGGAAGTCTTGCTTGCGAAATAGCAGCGGCTTCTTGAAGCTGGCGGCGATGGCTTGCGCCTTCTGCCACGGGTCGGACGGCTGGTCGTTGGCCAGGGCGGGCAGGGCGATGCCGCCGCCCAGGGCCAGGCCGGCGGCCCCGGCGCCGCGCAGGAGGGCGCGGCGCCGGGTGTCAATCGGATGCTTGTTCATGAAAATGCTTTCCTGATCAGAAGTTGTACGTCATGCGCAGATTGTACGAGCGGCCGATCGGGCTGGCTGCGCTGCTCAGGTAGCCGAAGGTGTAGCCGCTGTGGTTGGTGACCGGCGGATTTTCATCGAACATATTGGTGACCCCGGCCACGATGCTGATGTTCTTGAAGCCGCTGTAGGTGCCGGTCAGGTTCCACACCGAGTAGGGCTTGATCTCGCGCTGGTATTCGGCCGCCACCAGGTTCTGGTCGTCGTAGTGGGAGTTGTAGTTCTGGGTCAGCTGCGAACTCCAGTCGCCGCGCTTCCAGTTCATTTTCAGGGTGTGCTTCCAGCGGTAGGTGATGATCGGGAAGTTGCTGGTGGTGCCGTTGCTGGCCAGGCCGAAGCGGCCCACGTTCGACACGTACGGGCTGTCTTTTTCCAGCTGGTTCTCGAACTGGGTCAGGTAGGTGCCGTCGAGCTGGAAGTTGAACTCGCCGATGTCCATGCGCGGCAGCGCATAGGTGGCGGTCAGGTCGATGCCGGCGGTTTTCTGGCCGCCCAGGTTCATCGTCACGTTCTTGATGTAGGCCAGCGAACCGTCGGGATTGCGCACGAACAGGTCCTTGTACTTGACCGGGTCCTGGAAGTAGGCTTGCTCGGGCAGGTTGGCCAGCATGTCCTTCATGCGGATGTTCCAGTAGTCGAAGGACAGGGTCAGGTTCTTGACTGGTTCCACCACCATGCCCAGGGTCCAGCCGCGCGAGGTTTCCGGGGTCAGCTGGTCGTTGCTGCCAGTCTGCTTGGGCAGGTTCACGTTGCACACTTCCGAGGCCACGCTGCCCGCCACGGCGGTGCCGCTGCCAGCCACGCCCGGCTTGCCGCCAGGGCACAGGGTCGGATCGTCCCATTTGGCGGCGGTGTTGCCGTTCGCGCCGGGCAAGCGGTAGCCGTAGCGGTCGAACAGGGTCGGCGCGCGGAAACCGGTGTTGGCCGAACCGCGCAACATCAGGGTTTTCGATGGCTCGTAGCGGAAGCTCGCTTTCGGGTTGAAGGTGTTGCCGAAGTCGCTGAAATAATCGTCGCGCGCGGCCAGGTTGACGGTCAGCTGCTTGCTGATCGGGATATCGAGCTCGGCGTACAGGGCCGAGACGTTGCGCGCGCCTTCGCCGTGCGAGGACGAGGCGTTGGCGTAGCTCACTTCATTGGTGATCGGCAGGCGCGTGTCTTCGGTGGTGTCGCGGTGGATGTCGACCCCGACCGCCATCGCCAGCGAGCCGCCCGGCAGTTGCATCAGCGTGCGGCTGGCGGTGGCGTCGACACCGGCGAAGGTACTGGTCGAATCGCGGTTCAACTGGCCGTCGACCGAGATGTCGCGCAGGTAGCCTTTGCCGGCTTCGTCCTGCAGGCCGAACGGGTTGAGCACGCCGCTGGCCAGGCCGTTGTTCAAGCCGGGACCGCTCACGTAGCCGGTGTTGTAGTAGTTCTTGCGTCCGCTGTGGCCGTACACCAGGCCGGTCTTGTAATCCCACTCGCCGATCTTGCCTTCATCGACCAGCGCCAGGCGCTGGTTCAGCTGCACGTCCTTGTTGCTGGCCAGGCCGAGGTCGGCCACGCTCCAGGTCACCGTCAGCGGTTCGCCTTTCAGGCCGGCCATGGCGGGCACGCCGCCGGTGCCGCCCGGATACCATTTGCTGCCGGCCGGCACGCGCGCGGGCATGCCCTTGGCGGTCACGCTTTGGGTTGGATTGCGCGCCGAAATGATGGTCGACGCGCCGCGCATGTAGTCCAGGCTCAGGGTATGGTCGTCCGACATCTGCTTGGTGCTGCGCGCGTAAAAGGTCAGCTGCCTGGTTTCGTGCAGGGCGGTGCCGTACTCGTTGTTATCGATGATGCAGGTGTTCTTGGCGCCCTGGATCGAGTAAGGTGCCTGGCAGCCGGTCTTGTAGTACGGGTTGGCTGCGGTCTTGTTGCTGGGGGTGGTGAAGTTGGCCGGGGATGCGTAGCCGCCGCTGGCCAGGGTCGGGGCGCGCCCGATGCTGGCCAGCAGTTCGTTCGAGCTCAGCTCGGCGCGGTCGCGCGCGGCCAGGCGGCTGCGCTGGCGGCCATCGATGGTGGCGTAGAGATTCCAGCCGTCGGTGGCCAGCTTGCCCTTGCCGAAGGTGGCCGACAGGCGCTGCTCGTCGCCGCCGCCCGATTTTTCAGGCTGCACGTACTGGGCGGTGATGCTGCCGCCTTCGACGCTGCTCTTGGTGATGAAGTTGACCACGCCGCCGATGGCGTCCGAGCCATAGATCGAGGAAGCGCCGTCGCGCAGGATTTCCACGCGCAGCAGGGAGCTCATCGGGATGACGTCGAGGTTGGCGTAGCCGTCGGCGATCGCTTCATTGGCCAGGCGGCGGCCGTTGAGCAGCACCAGGGTGCGGTTCACGCCCAGGCCGCGCAGGTTGATGTTGGTGCCGGAGCCGGCGTTGGACGGGGCCAGCGAGTTCGATTGCGGCAGCGCCATCATGATGTCGGCCAGGCTGGTCATGCCGCGCTTGGTGAATTCATCGGCCTTGATGGTCGATACCGGCAGCGCCATCTCGGTCGCCAGGCGCTTGATGCTCGACCCGGTCACTTCGACGCGCTGCATGCCGGACTCAAGCTGTTGGGCCGCGGCCTGGTTCATCATCGTCAGCACCGCAAGGGTAATGGACGACAATACGAGTTTCGAGTGGGTCGAGCTGGTTTGCTTGTTCATGTGAGACGGTCTCCTGCGGATTATTGTTTGACATTAGAAGCTCCCGGCCGCGGCGCGGAAGCTGGTCAGGACACCTCGCGTATCCTGTGCCGCGGCGACGAAGGCGTGAGCCGGGGTCGACGTGGTCAATAACGTTTGCCCTGCCTTGTGGTGCGGCGTTCTGCGCGCCTGCTGTCCACTGTTCAAAAGGTAGCTGTGTCTTTATCCTCGCGAAAAGGTGCGCGTGACCCGTTCCAGGTGGGCGCGCATGGCGGCGTGCGCGCCGGCCGGATCGCGCGCCACGATCGCATCGAGGATGCGGCGGTGGTCAAGCAGCGTGGCCTGGCGCAGTTCTTCGGTCTGGAAATGTTCTTTGAGCTTGTGCCACAGGCGCCCGCGCTGTTTCCACAGGTGGTCCACGGCGCCGGCCATGGCGCTGTTGCCGGTGGCGCGGGCGATGGCCAGGTGGAAGTTGCGGTCGAGCTGCTCGTTGCTGCTGTAATCGTCGTGCTGGCGTTCCATGTCGACGACGGCGCGGCGGATGGCCTCGATGGCGCTGTCGCTGGCCATGCGGGCGGCGCTGGCGCACACCTCGGCTTCGACCAGGCGGCGCGCGGCCAGCACTTCGAACGGCCCGGGGCCGCCTTCGTCGATCTCGGCGGAGGGCGGCTGCAGGCGGCTGACATACACGCCGGAGCCGCCGCGTAGGTCGACCACGCCGCGCAGTTCCAGGGCAATGAGGGCTTCGCGCAGCGAGGCGCGGCTGACCGCCAAGCGGGTCGCCATCTCGCGTTCGGGCGGCAAGCGTTCGCCGGCGCCGATCGCTTCGTCGCGGATCAGTTCCTCGATGCGGCCGGCGACAATGCGGTACAGCCGCGGTTCGTGCGCGAGGGAGCTGTCGGGAGCGAGTGTGACGTTCTTGAGCATGGAGGCCTGCACATCTTTTGGTCAGGCCATTTTAAAGTGGTCTGACCAATCGCGCAAGGTGCTCATGCCAAAATAATCAATATGGGCGCCCAAGGACATGGACAGTTGCCGTACAGTTCAATATACCCGGTTCTTGCATGGACAAGCTGCAATCTCAAACCCTGAAGAGAGCGGACTGGTAGCGCTTGAGCGCGGTGCGCGCCGCCTGCAGGGCCGGATCGCGGCGCGCCTGCTCCCGCCCGGCCGCCAGCAGGCGTATCGCTGGTCGAACCGATCTTCGCCGCCCAGGTGGAATCGGTGCGGCGCTCGCGCGTGATCGCAAGGGACGAAACGTCGATCAAGGCCGGCCGTGCCGGCCCGGGCAAGATGAAAGCGGCGTATTTCTGGCCCGTGGTAAGTGAACAGGATGAAATCTGCTTTCTGTACCAGCCCAGCCGTATTGAATTAACGACAAATTTAACAAATAATTACTGGTATCGAAAAGTACAGGTAAACCCTGTACCATCATCACCTATCCACTAACATGAAGGAAGCATCATGATTCGCAAGCTAGCCGCATTAGCGGCCCTATTGTCGCCACTGTGCAGCGCACACGCCGAGCAAAACACTTGGTCATTCGTCTATACGGGCTTTGATGTCACCACCATTAGCTGGCAGGGCGACACCACGAAATGGGATCCCGCCGCCAACATCAAGGGCACGTTCAGCGGTACCGACAGCAATGGCGATGGCAAGCTGGTGTTTTCCGAACTGAGCTTGCTCCAGGTCGGCGGCTTCGACTACGTCGGCTGCTCATGGGGAAAGTGCGGTTCGGACTATACCTTCAGCTACACCCCGAACGGCCAGCTCGATTTCAATGTAAGCCGCTATAGCAACGATCCGGAGGGCTATGTTTTCTGGTCCACCGTGTACGAAACCGGCGCGAGTGCGGATTTCAAAACATACACCTTGGGCACGCCGAGCGGGGCGAGTTATGGTTGGACGCCGCAGACTACCCTGTCGATTACCTCAGCTGTTCCAGAGCCATCGACTTACGCCATGCTTGTGGCAGGCTTGCTGCTGGTGGGCGGCGCAGCACGCGCTCGTCGCGCCAGGTAAGGTGGTGTATTCGCGACAAATTTAGCAGTTGTTTACCACGTCGAAAAGCGTGCGTACCCAGCCTGTGCCATGATCGCGTTTTAGTTAAGCCAAATTCGGCATCATGATGCGCAAGCTGGCCGCACTGGCGGCATGGTTATCCCCACTGTGTATCGCCCAAGCTGCGGAAAACACCCTGTACACGGGCGGAACCACCGCAACCAGGCACTTGTTCGTTGCCTACGACGCCAGCAATGTCGGCAAGGTCTACAGCGTGGTCGATGGCGCTGCAAGCGCCGTGGCGGCCACCCCGGTAGGCGGCGTGGATTTGTCCGGTACGGCCTGGAGCGGCCTGGTAGCCAGCAACGTCGCCTGGGATCGGCAGCTTGGCGCTGACAGCGCTGGGACATCCGTCATCACCCATGCCCAATTGCTGGGCACTGCGACACCATCTTGATAACGCACCCGCTGTGGCTCGTTGTCCATCAGGCCGATGGCATTCTCCGTGCGATCGAGACTGTTGGTCCCCACGGCGAACCGGTTCGAGTTCGCTTCGGGGAACGTGGCCAGCGTCGTGTTTCGGGGCGTTCCCGGCAAACGCCGGTAGGTTCATCGCGCCCAACTGCAAGTTCAATCCCATGAGACAGGGCCGGCGGCAAGCGTGTTCGCCCGGCTTTACTTGCCTTTGTAGATCCCGGCCTCGAGGATGACATCGCCGCTCTTGACGAAATACGTCGATTTCTTCTCGATCTGGCCGCTGGTCGGGTTGTTGTAGCGGTAATCGACCCAGCCCTTGCCGCTCTTTTTTGCCTGGTCGATGATGTCCTTGCGGAACAGCTTGCCGTCGGCATCGGGCAGCACCACCATATTCTTGCCCACCAGTTTGGGATTGGTCGGATGCGCCAGCTGGGTACCGTCGAGGGCGCGCATGGTCAAGTAAGTCGTCTCGTTGACGAACTCGGGACTCTTGCTGTTGATGGCGGTGAGCAGCGCGTCCTTGCCATTCTTGTGCAGGAAGACCACGCCCTTGGCGACCATCGCGACCGCATCGGCGCTGGCATCGGCCGCCTGCGCGGCTAAGGACGTCGCGAGCGTGAATGCGGCGCCGCCAAGAACGGCCCTCGTCATGGCTTTCATGGTCATCTCCCTGTTTTACAGCTACCCGGAATGGGTAGCTGCTGGAGAAAATGTACCATGGGCCGAACTTGCTGCGAAGAAGTATTTACGGCCTTGTGGCTTACTTCGCCATGTGCCGCTGCATGGCCCCCAGGCGGCGCAGCAGCCGGCTGATCAGGCTGGCGCCCAGGTAGCGCAGGGTGGCCAGCGGATGCTGCACGCCATAGCCCTGGCGGCCCAGGTTCTGGGGCATGAAAAAACGGCTGAAACGCTGCACGGCGCCACAGTCGCTGGCGCGGAAGCGGCCGTTGACGTGGGTCGTGTTGAAGCCGTATTCGTTGGCGAACAGGAATACCGCGCTGGGCGAGGTCATCGAGATGTCCGCGAACTCGTCGTCGTGCAGTTCGGCGCAGCCGCGCAGATACGACACGCGGATGGTCATGGCGATGTCGGGAATGCGGATCACCAGCGGCTTGATCAGTCCAGCCAGTTCGAGCAGGCAGGGCAGTCCCAGCAGGTTGGCGATGGCGCCCTTGCGGTATTGTTCGGCGGCGGCGCGCACCTGGGCCGCCGTGGCGGGCGGCTCGGATGGCAACAAGTCGCATGGCACCGCCAGCTGGCGTTCCCAGTGCTCGACGGCGGCATCGCTGGCCCAGGCCAGGCTTTCGGCCGTGTCCACCCCCAGCGCGATGGTATCGCCCGGTTGCAGGAAGCGCACCGCATCGGTGGCGCGCGACAGCCGCGCCCACTGCGCCACGCGGCGCGGCGTGTTCTGGTGGTCGTTCATGTAGCAATTGTCGATGTGGGAAAAGGCGACGAAGGAAGCGAAGGGCAGCGTAATTTTCGGCGTGAAAGCCTCGATCTGGAGCTTGATGCGGTGCAGCTTTTCGGCCGCGGCGGCGCAGCGCAGTTCGGCCTGGAAGGGATTGCCGACCCAGTTGGCGTAGCCGAACTGGGTCATCAGGACGTCCACCCGTTCGCACAGCAGCGCGATGCTGGCCTTGGCGGCGGCACACTGGGCGGCGCTGCCCAGGGCGCAGTCGTTGAGGTTGAGCAGGTGCCGTCCGTCCGAATTGATCAGGCAGTACGAATCGCCGTCGGCGTGGGGAAACACGGTGATGCGCATCGTGCTGTCGAGTGCGACCGGCACGCCGGGCAGGCATTCGATGACATCGAAGCCGTTGTTGCGCAAGAAATTGAGCACGCGCTTGTCCTTGGTATGCTGGAACAGCATGGTGAGCTTGCCGGCGAAGTCGCGCCGCAGCCGCTTGACGAAGGGCACCGAAAAATGGTCGGGATGCTCGTGCGAGAACCAGATAAAGGTATGGCGCTTGAGCGCGGCCAGGTCGCGGATCAGCGCCGCGTTGGAGGTGCTGGTGTCGAGCAGGCTCCAGCCATTGTTGAAGACCGGCCCCTCGACCCAGGGATCGGCCAGCAGCACGGTGTTGTCGTTGGCGAGGTGGAAGCAGGCGTGGTTGACGAAGGTCAGCAGGTTATGGCTCATGGCGGCACCCGGTCAGCTGATGGCGATAAACCGGCCGCGGTGAAACCCGAGCGGCCGGTGCGGATGGAACTGGCAGCGCTCGACCGCGCCGACGAAAATCATGTGGTCGCCCTCGGCATAGCGGTTGCGCGGGCGGCACTCGAATGTCGCCACGGTGCCGGCCAGCACCGGCACGCCTTGCGGCGAGAGCGTGAAATCGACCGTGTCGAAGCGGTCCTCGCCTGGGCGGGCAAAGCGTTGCGCCAGCTCGGCCTGGTTGTCGGCCAGCACGTTGATGACGTAGCCGGCGGCCGCCTGGAACGCGGCCATGCTGCCGGCCGTGTGGGCCAGGCTCCACAACACCAGCGGCGGATCGAGCGAGACCGAACTGAAGGAATTGATGGTCACGCCGACCAGGCGGCCGTCCGCCAGCGCGGCGGTGACGATGGTCACGCCGGTGGCGAACTGCGACAGGGCCTGGCGGAAATGGCGGCTGTCGACAGCGGCCGACGGGACGCTCGGAGAAAGGGAAGGCATGGCGGGCCTGCGCGTGGTGGACGTCAGCTCATACTAAATGCGGTCGGGTGCGCGGCCTTGATCCCGCACAAGCGGCCTGAACGGCTCAGTTGGCGGGCTGGTAGCTCTCCAGAATGGCTTGCATCCTGCCATTCTTGCGCAGCGCCAGCAGGGCGCGGTTTACTTGCGCCAGGGTCAGCTTGGCGCCGGGCGGCAGCGCGCAATAGGTGTCAAACGGTTCGACAACCAGGGCCGCGCGGCTCAGGCGCGCGCGCTCGGGATGGGCGCGCCGCTGGTAATCGTAATACAGGGAATTGGTGAGCATGTAATCGAAGCGGCGGCGCAGCAGCTTGCGCAGGTTCAGGTCGTCGCTGGTGGTGTCGTCGCGCACGAATTGCGGTCCCAGTTCGCGTTCCAGCGCCGGATAGCGGTAGCCGGTGATGGTGCCGGTGCGCTTGCCGGCCAGTTGGCGCAGGACGGCCAGGGGCGCGGTGTCAATGCGGCCGACAATGATCTGCTTGTTGGAAAAGACGGTGTCCGACCATTGCCAGCGCTTGCTGTCGAGCCATTCGGGACGCAGGTCGCACAGCAGGTCCACCGTGCCGCTGGCCAGCGCGACTTCGACCCGCTTGCGCGGCAGGGTCAGGTAGCGAGGGCGCAGATTCAGTTCGCGCGCCAGGGCGTCGCCCACATCCTTGAGCAAGCCGCCGGTCAGTTCGTCGTGCTGGAAGCGGGTCATGGGCATGGCGCTGCCGGTCGAGACGCCGAACACCAGCTCGGCACCGCGCGCGGGCAGCGCCATGGCACAGGAAAACAGGGATGACAGCAGCAGGAAGCCAATCTTCATGCCGCCATCATACCTTGGGGTGGCAAACGAGGGCGGCCTACTGAATCTTGGCGATCGATACCTCCGTCGATTTGACCGGGGCGATGACTTCGCTGCCGACTTTCAGGTCCAGGTCCTGGATGGAACGGCTGGTGATGACCGAGGTGACGATGCCGTGCGCCGTTTCGACATCGACTTCCGACACCACCGGGCCGGCGATGATTTCCTTGATCTTGCCCCTGAACTGGTTGCGTACATTGATTTCCGAGATAGCCATGCTGTTCCTTCAGGTTGGTGGGGGGGAGGGTGAATCAGTAACTCATGAGCAGGCGCAGCGGTTTGCTGCCGCTGCCGCTGCCGCTGTCGCTGCCGGGTCCGGGATGGATCGCTTGCGGCGCGCCGCCGGCAAACAGTTTCAGTTCGCCCGGCTCGAAACGCTGCCATTGCTCGCCGGTGGTCAGGGGCAGGGTGGCGATCACGACGATCTGGTCGTCCAGACGGTTATGCTGGCGAAAATCGATCTGCAGGTCGCAATCGACCAGGCTGGCGCTGGCGAAGGGGTAGGCGCGCACCACGTAATGCAGCTGGGTCGAACAGTGGGCCAGCAAGAAGTCGCCGTTCGACAGGATGACATTGAAGCTGCCGTGACGCGCGATCAGCGCCGCCATCGTTTGCACCGCCGTAAACAAGGCTGCGCGCGAGGGCGGCTGCACCGGAAAGCGGCGCCGCAGGCCGGCCAGCAGGTAGCAAAAGGCGCGCTCGCTGTCGGTTTCGCCGGCCGGGACGAAATGCGGGTCGGGCGCCGGGCGGAAGCTGCTCAGGTTGCCGTTGTGGGCGAACGACCAGGTCGTGCCCCACAGCACGCGGGTGAACGGGTGGCTGTTTTGCGGCGCCACTTCGCCCTGGGTCGCCTTGCGGATATGCGCAACTACATTCCTGGCCTTGACCGGATTGTGCTTGAGGGCGTGCGCCAGCGGCGAATCGATGGAGGGGCGGTGGTCGACGATCAGGCGGCAGCCGGACGGCTCGTGGAAGGCGATGCCCCAGCCGTCGCGGTGCTCGCCGGTGCGCCCGCCGCGCTCGCTGAAACCGGCGAAGCTGAAGTTCAGCGCCGCTGGCTTGCTGCTGTTCATTCCGAGTAATTCACACATGGGCGTCGCTTCCTTTCTGCATCTGTCGCCCCCAGCGTAGCCTTGCCAGGCGCATCTGCAAACGACTATTTTCGCGTTTCGATAGTCGCATTTTGCGCATAAGAACCCGGGAGCGATATGCGCCGTCCGCACATCGATTGGCGAAACGATTCCTTCGCCGGCGCAAGGGGCGGGGCTAGACTTTCCGTTTTATACCAATAGCGAGACATGCAATGCCTTTCCCTACCTTGAACACTTACCCGGCCCATTTGTCCGACCCGGACCGTCCGGCCAGTAGTGTGTGGCTGGACTCGGCGGGCCGCGCCCAGGGCAAGTATTTCAACTGCACCATCACCAGCGCCTTCCAGCCCATCCGCGCGCTTGGCAGCAGCCGCATCGTGGCCTACGAGGGATTGGCGCGCAGTGCCTCGGCGGGCGATGCCGGGCTGTCGCTGTGGAAATTGCTCGACCATGCGGCCAGCGACGACGAGTCGATCGAGCTCGACCGGCTGTGCCGCATGCTGCACGCGATCAATTTCTTCCGCCAGGACGAGGCCGGGCAGAGCGACCTGTACCTGAACGTGCACGACCGGCTGCTCAGCGCGGTCAGCAGCAATCACGGGCATGCTTTCAAGCGCATTCTCGGCGCCCTCGACTTGCCGCTCGGCCGCATCGTGCTGCAACTGCCCACCACCACGCCGCAGCAAGGGTGGCTGCTCAACTACGTGGCCGACAATTACCGGCGCAACGGCTTCCGGCTGGCGCTCAATGCGGCCTCGCTGGCGCAGGCGCTGGCGATGGTGTCGGAGCAGCGGCCCAATGCGATCAAGCTCGACGCGCGCTACCTGTCGGGCGGCGTCTCGCTCGAACCGCTGGTGGATGCGGCGCGGGCGGCCGGGGTCAGGCTGATTTTCAAGCGGGTCGAGACGGCGCCGGCGATTGCCTCGGCTGCCGACATTCACGGTTTGCCACTGTACGCACAAGGCTACTTCCTCGACCAGCCGCAAGCGGGTCTGGTGAGCGGCGCGGCGCTGGCCGCCTGAGCCGGGGGCATGCCACGCAAGTATATTCCTCAGCGAAATGGGCTTTTCGCTTAGAATTCGGGGGCTATTAACGAATTTTGGGCAGGGGCAGGTATGGCATCAGCGGCGATTTGGCGTAACGATATGGTCGCATGCGTCCTGGCGCGGTAGGGCGGCGCCGCCCGCCGCGCGACCAGGGCACGCGCCGCCTGCTCGGCGCCGTGCTCGTTTCGCTGCTGGTGCACGGCGTGATCTTGTCGCTCCAGTTCGGCATTCCCGCGCTTGGCTTGCCCGGTTCGGCCACGCCGATCGAGGTGCGCCTGCTTGACGCCGCGGTCGATCCCACACCCGCGCCGCCGCCGGTGACTGTCGTGGAAGTTGCGCCATTGCCGCTTCCGGCTGGCGCAACGCCGGCGGCGCCGGCCAATGGCATGCGCCTGGTCGATCCCGTGCCCGCGCCGGCACCCGTTCCCGCTTCCGTCACGCCGCGCCTGGCTGTCAAGAAGGATAGGCCGCGCAAGGCTAAACGCATCAGCCCGCCATTGCCGGCCAGCGACGCGCTGGCGATGGATACCCGCGTCATCGCGCAAGATGTGATCGTCAACGAGTTCTCGGTGCCGATGCCGCGCCCGGAAGAGGCGCAGCAGAAAACCATCGATCTCAAGGAAGCCCAGCACGGCACCGACGATGGCACCGAGGCGACCAGTGCGGCCGATGTTGCCGAGGCGGCGCGCGCGGCCCAGTTGGCCGACACCCTGCGCAAGGAGGAAGAAGCCGCGCGGCAGGCGGCGCAACGCAAGCTGGACGAAGAAGAGAAGGAGCGCAAGCTGGCCGAACTGCAGGTGCGCCAGCGGCAGGAGCAAGCGGCGGCCGAGGCTTCCCAGGAGCAGGAACAGCAGGCGCGGCTCGCGCAGCAGGCGCAGGCCGATGCCGATGCGGCACGCGAGCGCGCGTCCGCGCTCAAGGTCGAACAGCAGAAGGCGGAACAGGTGGCCCAGCAGAAGCTGGCGCTTGAGAAGGCCGATCAGCTGAAGGCGGAACGGCAGAAAGCCGACCAGCAACAGCTGGCGCAGAAACTGGCGGAACAGCAAGCTGCCCAGAAACTCGCGGAGCAATTGGCGGCTCAAAAACTGGCGGAGCAGCAAGCGGCGCAGAAGCTCGCGGAGCAACAGGCCGCGCAGAAACTGGCCGAACAGCAGGCTGCGCAGAAGCAAGCCGAACAAGCCGCTCAAGCCGCCCAGGCCGCACAAGCCGCCCAGGCGGCCCGGCAGGCTGCGCTGGAACGCGGGCGCGAAGGCGGCGGCAGCCAGGCCGCCAACACGCCTCCCGGCGGCACGGCGGCGGGCGCGGGCAGCGGCGCGGGCGGCAAGATCATCGTCCCCAAGAACCTGCTGGGCAGCGACCTGTCGAACCGCGCGCGCGAGATGGTCAAGGGCCTCGACATCCTTTCCGGTACGCCGCCACCGCCGATGCGCGACGAGCGCCGGGTCGCCGTCGGCGCGGCCGAACGCGATGTGCCGCTGCGCATGTATGTGGAAAGCTGGCGCCAGAAGATCGAGCGCAATGGCAGCGTGAACTATCCGCGCTCGTGGGCCGACGTCGAACACACCGATGCGCTGGTCAACGTGGCGGTGCGCAGCGACGGCACCGTGCAGGACGTGACGATCCTGCGTTCGAGCGGGCGCGCGGACATGGACGACGCGGTCAAGCGCATCGTGCGCGTCAATGCGCGCTACTCGCCGTTCCCGCCGAATATCGCCTCGCGCTACGATGTGATCGATATCCGCCGCGTGTGGCGTTTCGACGAGTCGCTCAAGCTGATGGAAGAACTGCGCTAGCCATTGCGGCTCGCTGCCAGGCCGGCCAGCAAACGTTCCACCGCCTCCAGGTTGGCCGGTTTGATCAGGTGATGGTCGAACCCGGCCGCCTTGCTGCGCGCGCGGTCGTTGTCGTCGCCCCAGCCGGTCAGCGCCACCAGCACCAGCGGTTCCAGGTGCGTCATCGCGCGCAGGCGCTGCGCCGTTTCATAGCCGTTCATGCCGGGCATGCCGATGTCGAGGAAGACCACTTCGGGCCGGAACTGTTCGGCCAGCGCCAGCGCGCGCATGCCGTCGTTGGCCACGCGGCTGGTGTGGCCGATGATATCCATCAGCTCCGAGAGCATGTCGGCGGCATCATGATTGTCGTCGACCACCAGCACGCGCAAGCCGCTGCCGCGCGGGTCGGCGCTCTGGCCGGCGCAGGGCGCCTGCGCCGCCACCTCGGGCGCGAGCGGCAGGCGGATGTCGAAGCGGCTACCGCTGACCGTCTCGTCGCGTACCAGGTCAATGGTGCCGCCGTGGAGCTCCACCAGCCGGCGCGCCAGTGACAGCCCGATGCCAAGTCCGCCCTGGGCGCGGTCGAGCGAGGCGCCCACCTGCGAAAACATCTCGAATACCGTCAGCGCCGATTCGGGCGGGATGCCGATGCCGGTATCGCGCACCGACAGCAGCGCCTGCGCGCCGTCGCGCCACCCCAGCAATGTGATGCGCCCGCCGGCCGGCGTGTACTTGGCGGCGTTATTGAGCACATTGCCGATCACCTGGGCGATGCGGGTCGGGTCGGCGTCGAGCATGAGCGACTCGGGCGCCACGTCTACCGTCAGCGCGTGGCGGTTGGCGTCGACCAGCGGCATCGACGTTTCGACCGCGCTGGCAATCAGTTCGCGCAGCTCGACCCGCACTGGCTTGAGTTCCAGGTTACCGCGCGTGATGCGGGCGATGTCGAGCAGGTCGTTGACCAGGGTGACCATCTGCGTGACCTGGCGCTCCATCATGTCGCGCACGCGCGCCACGGTGGCCTGGTCATGTTCGGCCATGCGCATCACTTGCAGGCCGTTGCGGATGGGAGCGAGCGGATTGCGCAGTTCGTGCGCGAGGATGGCCAGGAATTCGGTCTTGCGGCGGTCGGCCTCGCGCAGCGCCTCGGTGGCGCGCACCCGTTCGATGTGGGCCCAGGAGCGTTCGACGGTCTGTTCGACCAGGGCCACGTCGGCATCGGTCCACTGGCGCGGGCGGTCCTGGTGCACCGCCATCATCGCCACCAGCTTGCCTTCCTTGACCAGCGGGCAGCAGATGATGGCACGGCAAGCGATGGCGTTGAACATGGCGGCGCCGCCTGCATCGAGTTCGCGGTCGACGTCGCAGATGCGCAGGGTGCGGCCTTCGCGCATGGCGCTGGCGGCGCGCGCGCCGAACAGGTCGAGCGAATAGACCCCGGCGGTGCTCATGGCGCCGGGAGCGGTCCAGTCGTGGCGGATGGTGAAGCGGTCGTTGTCGGCTTCGACATCGGCGTAGGGACAGCGCGTGACGTCGAGGTGCTGGCCGAGCAGGCGCGTGGTGACATCCATGATGGTCTTGGGATCGTCAGCGTTGCGGGTGGCCTGGCTCATGGCGTCGAGCAGGCGCAGGCGCTCTTCGACCCGTTTGCGCTGGTCGATGTCGATATGGATGCCGATCCACTCGGTGATGGCGCCGGCGGCGTCGAACACCGGCACCGCGCGCGCACTCATGTAGAGGTATTGGCCGTCGGCGCGGCGCAGGCGGTGTTCGATCTGGTACATGCTGCTGGCCGCCAGCGCGGCGCGCCAGGCGGCGGCGGTGCGCTCGCGGTCGTCGGGATGGATGGCGTCAACCCAGCCCCAGCCGCTGAACTGCGCCTCCGGCTGCCCGGTAAAACCATGCCAGCCGGGCTGCTCCCCTTCGAGATGGCCGGCCGCCGAGGCCAGCCACATGATGGTGCTGCTGGCCTGCACCAGCGAGCGGTAGCGCGCCTCGCTGGCGCGCAGTTCGTCTGCCGCCTGGCGGATGGCCGCCAGTTCGCCGGCGGCGGACAGGCTGGAGTCAAGCGGGGGCAAGTCTAGTGACATGGTTCTGTTTGCACGGAGAGAAAGGCGGTCGCATTTTTGCCATGAGCTTGCCAGAAAATGATTTTTCCTGTCGCCACTGCTGTAAAAAATTGCCTACAGACGGGGTTTGATGTGCAGCAAGACCGGGCCGGGTGCGCTCACTTACTCTGAACTGGACAATGTTGACCTTGACAAACACCATGAAAACTCACACATACTCACTCAAGACCTTGGCGGCGCTGCTCTTGCTGGCCAACCTGGCCGGCTGCGCCGGCTTTCGCATCAGCGGCGACCCGCGCTCGGGCGCCCCCGGTTCGGGCATCGCCAGCGAGCCGCTGCCGCCGACCCAGCTGATCACCACCGAACTGATCGACGCCGAAAATGCCTTGCGCGCACGGCGCAGCAGCGACAGCCTGGCGCACCTGATCGTGCGCGATCCGGCGCCGTATGCGATCGGGCGCGGCGACATTTTATCGATCGTGGTGTGGGACCATCCGGAGCTGGCGGGCCAGGGCGTGGCGGCCTCGGCCACGGCGGCCGACGCCCCGGCGCCGAGCGCGCCGGCGGCCGGCTTCGTGGTCGACCATGAGGGGCGGGTGCAGTTCCCCTTCGCCGGCCCGCTCACGCTGGCCGGCCTGACCGAGGACGAGGCGCGCGCGCTGCTGACCAAACGGCTGGCGCGCTACATCGCCAATCCGCTGGTGACCTTGCGCGTGCAATCGTACCGCAGCAAGCGCGTGTACATCGATGGCGAGGTGCGCTTGCCCGGCTTGCAGTCGATTAACGATATTCCCATGACCCTGCTGGAGGCGCTCAACCGCGCCGGCGGCATGCTGCCCAGCGCCGACCAGAGCCGCATCGTGCTGGAGCGGGGCGACGCCCGCTACCAGGTCGGCCTGCGCGGTTTGGTGGCGCGCGGCATCAATCCGGGCAGCATCCTGCTGGCGCCCGGCGACGTGCTGCGGGTCCACTCGCGCGACGAGAGCAAGGTGTTCGTGTCGGGCGAGGTGGTCACGCCCAAGGCGCTGACCATGCACGATGGCCGCCTGACCCTGAACGAGGCGCTGGGCGAGTCCGGCGGCATCAGCCCGCTCAACGGCGATGCGCGCCAGGTGTATGTCATCCGCAGGGCGGTCGACGGCACCCGCGTCTACCAGCTCGACGCGCGCCGCGCCGGGGCGCTGGCGATGGCCGAGGCCTTCGAGCTCGAACCGCGCGACCTGATCTACGTGGCTGCCTCGCCGCTGGCCAACTGGTACCGCAGCGTGAGCATGCTGTTCCCGGGCGCGTTGATGCAGATGGTTAATCTCAGCCGCCCCTGAACCCGCTTCGAGGACCTTCCCATGAACCATGCCGACCAAGCTCAAGCGCTGTCATCTTCCCCCAGCACCCTGCCGATGCCCGGCCTGCCGCCGGCCGCGCCGCTGTCCGGACGCGAGGCGCAGCCGCACGACATCGACTTGCAGGGCTATGTCAATATCCTGTATGACAGCCGCTGGCTGATCGGCGGCGTCAGCGCGCTGGTGACCTTGCTGGCGATTATCTATGCGCTCGTCGCCAGCCCGGTATACGAAGCGAACCTGATGATCCACGTCGAGGAAGAAAGTCCGAACGCGTCGAAGAATATTCTCAGCGAAGTATCGTCCCTGTTTGAAACCAAGAAGGCGGCGATTGCCGAAATGGAGCTGCTGCGCTCGCGCATGGTGATATCGCATGCGGTCGACAACTTGCAGCTGTTTATTGACGTGCGGCCCAGGTATTTCCCGGTGGTCGGATTCTGGTTTGCCAACCGCAAGTCGGACGCCTTGTCCGAACCCGGCATTTTCGGGCGCGGCGGCTACGTGTGGGGGCCGGAAAAGGCCGAGGTGTCGGTGTTCGAGGTCCCGGAAGCCTGGCACAACCGCGAATTCACCGTGACCGCGCGCGGCAACGGGCGCTACCACCTGTCCGGCGGCGCTCTGGCCGCCGTCTATGAAGGCATGGTCGGCAGCACGCTCAGGATCACGGCCGGCGGCCCCAGCCTGGAATTGCGGGTCGACCGCCTGCGCGCCCAGCCGGGCGCCCAGTTCCGCCTGATGCGCAGCTCGCGCCTGGCGGCGATCGAGCGCATCCAGGCGGCGCTGATCATTACCGAGCAGGGCAAGCAGTCGGGCATCATCGAAGTGCGGCTGCAGGGCGACAATGCGCAGCGCATCAACAGCTTGCTGGCCGAAATCGGACGCGAGTACATGCGCCAGAACCTGGCGCGCAAGACCGAGGAGGCCGAGAAGTCGCTGGCCTTCCTGAACTTGCAGTTGCCGGCGCTCAAACGCCAGCTGGAAGAGTCCGAGGAAAAGTACAACGGTTTTCGCAACAGCAAGGGCAGCATCGACATGCGCGAGGAAGCGCGCCTCAGTCTGCAGCAGGCCGCCGCGGCGCAGACCCGGCGCCTCGAACTGGAGCAGCGCAAGACCGCGTTGCTGACGCGCTTCACCGAGAACCATCCGCTGGTGCTCGGCGTCACCCAGCAGCGCCGTGAAATCGATGCCGAAATCGCGGGAGTAGCCAGGCGCATCCGTACCCTGCCGGTGCTGGAGCAGGATGAGTCGCGCCTGCTGCGTGAAATCAAGGTCAATACCGACCTGTACACGGAGCTGTCGAACACGGCCCAGCAACTGCGCCTGATTTCGGTGGGCCGGGTCAGCAATGTGCGCCTGATCGATGCCCCAATGGCGCCGGAACGCGCGCTCAAGCCGAACCGGCCGCTGATCGTGGCGCTGGCGGTGGTGACCGGCGTGTTCCTGGGCATGTTGCTGGCGTTTGCGCGCAAGGCCTTCCTCGGCGGCATCGACAATCCGCAGCGTATCGAGACCATGCTGGGCGCGCGCATCGTGTATGCCAGCATTCCCCACAGCACCCTTCAGGGGCGCCTGCAGCGCGCTGCGCGCAATGGCGCCACGCTGCCGATCCTGGCGCAAGAGGCGCCGGAAGACATCGCCATCGAGAGCTTGCGCAGTTTCCGCGCGGCACTGACGTATGCGATGCCTTCCCTCAGGAACAATATCGTGATGCTGGCCGGGCCGGGCCGGGAGTTGGGCAAGTCGTTTCTGTCGGTTAATTTCGCTGCCGTGATGGCGGCCAGCGGCAAGCGCGTGCTGCTGATCGATGCCGATTTGCGCAATGGCCACTTGCACCGCTATTTTGGCGTCAGCCGCGAGCAGGGGCTGACCAAGGCGATTGCCGGCTCGCTGCCGCTGGACCAGGTGATACATCGGGGTGTGCTGGACAACCTCGACTTCATTCCCACCGGCGCGCTGCCGCCGAACCGCTCCGAATTCCTGCAACACCTGAATTTTGCCAATCTGCTCGACGTGGTCAGCAGCCAGTACGACATCGTGCTGATCGATCCGCCGCCGATCCTGGCGGTGTCGGATGCGCTGATCATCGGTGCCCACGCCGGCGCCGTGTTCATCCTCGCGCGCGCCGGGGTAACGACCGAAGGCGAGATCACGGAATCGATCAAGCGCCTGAACCATGCCGGCATCGCGCCGCAGGGTGTGCTGTTCAACGACATGGCCTTGCGTGTCGGCAGCTATGCGTATCAATTCAAGTACACCCAGGCGGCGCAGCTGGAGCGCTGAACGACTTGCCATGCGGACAGTGACTGGTGCGGCGGGCGCTGTCCACCCTTCATAAGAAATTTTCCCTTCAAGAAACGCGACATGCCAAGCCCGGCGTGTCGCGTTTTTG
>NZ_JAQOZV010000085.1:0-22028 GCF_030348125.1 Massilia sp. DJPM01 | reverse complement strand
CTGCGCCACCGCGAACGCATATGCAAAGTTGGACACGTAACGGCGACCGAAGTTCAGTTATGCTGAAGATCAGCGCTAATCACCTATTGAAATATACGCCTATTCCCAACAAGCCATTCGGTGGTAAGGTGGTTATACTGGGTCGCGGAGCGAAATAAGGAGTCGCAATGAAAAAAATGATCGTGGTTTTGCTTTTGAATTTTTGGCTAGCACTCATCCCAGCAATGGCATCTCCTCCTGTGGAGGTGTCAATTGTGCAATTAATTGCAGCTTCAGAGCGTTTTGACGGAAAACTGGTCAGTGTGGTAGGCTTTTTTCAAAACGAGATGGAAGCAACTGCAATCTATCTTCACCGGGAGGATGCGGTTCAAGGGATTCGTAAAAATGGAGTCTGGGTTGAACTTACTCCGCCACAAATACAATTGGCTAGTAGATTGAATAACGGCTATGTAAAGATAGAAGGAGTATTTAGTGCGAGTGATCATGGCCATTTTGGGCTTTGGTCCGGATCGATTAATGGTGTAAAAATAATATCTGGACGGGTTCCTCCTCCATCGAGAAAGAAGAAGAATTTGATGAGGATGAAATAAGCCGTGTTTGCTTTCCGGCCCTCCAGTGAAGAACCGGCCGCACGGGAAAGTGAGAAGGAAAAGAAGTGCAAAGCGGACTGGGAGAGGGAGTGTTATGCTTGCGAGCAATATTGGAACTTAGGGGGCGATGCCGTACGTGCGCAATCCTCCCAAGTTATATTTGAAGGAGGAGGCGCGGGTCGAGGCGTATTGACGCCCGCAGTCCTTCCGGGCTGCACAAAACGACGTTCAGCACCCTTAATACGGACGTGAAGCGGCTCCGCCTGGCACCAAAAAGCGCAACTGCCGGCATTGCGACCCGCGGTCACGCGAAATTTACCGTAGTTCGAGGTTCCCTACAGACGAGCAGCTGTCCCGTTGGATACCGGTCAGGAGGACGTTGACTCCACCGCGAAAATCGCCGTCACGCCTTCGACACCAAATTCGATCACCTTGAAATGCGCCCGCAGGTAATCTTCCAGCGCACGCGCATTGTCGCGCTGGTTGTTGAATACGCCTAACGCATTCATCAGCCACATGAAAGGCCGCGCCAGCAGGTTCTTGCGCACGCCTTCCGACAGCACCGTGGTGCCGAACAGGCGTCCGCCCGGCGCCAGCAGGGCCGCCAGATGGGTGAGGGCGATGCTTTTCTGGTCCAGGCTGCCCGGCACGCAGTGCAGCACATAATTGATGCTGATCGAATCGAAGGGCGCGACCGCGTGCTTCACCGGCTCCAGGATATTCTGCACATACGTTTCCGGCCGGTAGCGCGCCACCTTGGGCAGCGTCTTGGCCAGGCATTCGGCACTCAGGTCCATCAGCGCCAGGCGCGCCGCGGGCACCAGCGGCGCGCGCTTGAGCAGAAACCCGGTGCCGACCCCGACTTCCAGATGATTGGCGCTGATGTGCTTGCGGTAATGCGCATCGAGCCGGGCAATCGAGCATCCCCAGGCATATTTGGAAATCACGCCGTAGAGCAGCGCATCATAGAAAAACAGGCTCAGCTTGTTGAAGTATTGCTGCGAACGGACAATCTTGACGTGGGTGAGTTCGCTGTCGCTGCTGATCATTGCCGGCTTTCTTGGTTGGTATGAACAATTATGCCACTTTATCCATCCGGCAATCACTGCTGGCCCCAGCGCTGGCTTGCCTGGCGGCGGCCCCAGGTGACCGCGAGCAGGTACAATCGTGGTCTTCGCTTCTTTGACGACCACTATGTTCACCAAACGCCGTTCCCTGATTGCCCTCGCTGTGTTGCTCGCCGGCTGCGGCAGCAACCCCACCCCTCCCGCGGCCAAACCGGCCGCCGTGCTGCAACCGGCCGCCGCCGCGCTGCCCAAGAAGATCCGCATCGGCCTGGCCCTGGGTGGCGGCGCCGCGCGCGGTTTTGCCCATATCGGCGTGATCAAGGCGCTCGAAGCACAGGGTATCTATCCGGAAATCGTGGTCGGCACCAGCGCCGGCAGCGTGGTCGGTGCCATGTATGCGGCCGGCAACGATGGCTTCGCGCTGCAAAAGACCGCCATGGAGATGGATGAGGCCGAAATTTCCGACTGGGCCATGCCGCTGTTCGGTAAATCCTCGGGCGTGCTCAAGGGAGAAGCCTTGCAGAATTACGTGAACAAGGCCGTCAAGAACGTGCCGATCGAAAAGCTCAAGATCCAGTTCGGCGCCGTCGCGACCGACCTGAACAACGGCCAGCCGATCCTGTTCCGGCGCGGTAACACGGGGCAGGCGGTGCGTGCATCCTCGTCCGTGCCGAGCGTGTTCCAGCCGGTGCGCATCGGCGACCGTTCGTATGTCGATGGCGGCCTGGTGGCACCGGTGCCGGTGCGCTTCGTGCGTGAAATGGGCGCCGATTTCATTATCGCCGTCAATATTTCGAGCCAGACAGACGCCCAGGCGGCCGTCAGCTCGCTGGAAGTGCTGATGCAAACCTTCGCCATCATGGGTCAGCGCCTCAATCACTACGAGCTCAAGGATGCCGACATCGTCATCTCGCCGGCGCTGGCGAAGATGGGCAGCAATGACTTTGCCGGCCGCAATCGCGCCATCATGGCGGGCGAGCAGGCGGCCGCGGCGATGATGCCGCAGATCAAAGCCAAGCTCAAGGCGCTCCAGCACTCATAAGCGTTATAGCCGTTCCGATATCGGCAGCGCCTGCGTTTGCCGTAAAATCTGCCGCATCTATTTACCTGGGATTGAACATGCCATCGAAACCGTACCTGAACTTCGCCGACGTCCAAAAAATCGCTGCCGCCGCGCAAGCCGAAGCCATCGCCAACAACTGGGCGGTCACCATCGCCATCGTCGATGACGGTGGCCACCTGCTGTCGCTGCAACGCCTCGACGGCGCCGCGCCGCTGTCCTCGCACATCGCCCCATCCAAGGCCAAGACGGCGGCCCTGGGCCGGCGCGAGAGCAAGGTCTATGAAGACATCATCAATAACGGCCGCACGGCGTTCCTGACGGTGCCGTTCGTGGAAGGAATGCTGGAGGGTGGCGTGCCGGTGATCGTCGACGGTCACGTGATCGGCGCCGTGGGCGTGTCGGGCGTGAAGTCGGAGCAGGATGCGCAAATTGCCAAGGCCGGCATCGCCGCCCTGGCCTGAGAGGGCCGGTCCGCCAGTGCGCGCGGACCCTGGACCTGGCGCTGCCGCTTAGCCGGCAGGCGTGGCGGCGGGCGCGGCGGCAGCGCCGCAGGCCGCTTGCGCTTCCGCCTTGCGCGGCACCGCCATCAGATTGCCGCGCAGGGTGCGCAAGACCAGGTAGTCGCAGCTTTCGCTGACCAGCTGCGCGCGCTCCATGCGCTCGCTCGCGCCTTCGTTATAGCGCACGGTTTTGTACGGCAGCGCCGGCGCGGCGGGCGTCGCCATGTCCGCTAGCGCAATATCGAGCGCTTGCGCGTACATGCGCGCACTTTCCCACTTGAGCATGCCGGCATTGTCGCCGAGCCACACATCCGGCCCAGCTTCGCCACCGCGCTCAGGCGAGACGATGCGGATGATGGTCTCGTAGGGCGTGGCGCGGCCCGCCGTCTTGATCGAAATGGCGTTGTCGAGAATCAGCGCCTGGTGGTCTTGTGTCAGGTAAAACAGCGGCACGCTGTCGACCATGATGTCGCCCGGAGCGGGCGCGGCCGCCTGCGCGATGATCTGCTTGGCGCCGCCGCTCTTCATGTGCGTCAGCGAGGCTTGCATCAGTTCCTGGTGGTGATAGGCATCCAGCACGCCCTGGTAGGGGACGAGGACTTGGTCCGCCTTGGTGCGGATGCGTTCCTTTTCAGCGTCGCGCATGGTGCCCGACACGATGGCATGCGTGGCGACAGCGGCCAGCAGGCCGACCAGGCCGGGAGCGGGGTACATCACTGCGCCGCCGCCGGCCCCGCCAGCCTTGTCGAAATTGACCGCCCCATGAAACTCCACCTTGTCGGCGGCCGGAAGGCGCAGGCCCACGCGCTGCGCCGTCGCATCGCTTGCGGCCAGGCCGGCCTGGGCCGGCACTTCCCCGGCATGCACTGCTTGCCATGGCAGGGAAAGGCCCACGCCCGCGCACAGCACCAGGCAGGCGGAAACGAGGTGGGGGCGTGGCAGGCGGCGGGCGAAACGTATCATCGGGGCTGGTCTTTCAGAAAAGTGAATGGCTTAATTGGACAAGGGCTTGATGATCTGGTCCTTGGTCATTTCCAGCACCTGGAAATACGCATTCGACACGCCAGGGAAGGTCGGCGGTTCATCCCATTTACCATCGGCAGCCTTTTGCACGTTCAGCGGCACGTACCATTCGTAGGAATTGTCGGTCAGGTTGACGATGTAGGCGGCACCGGCGATTTTCGCTTTCGGGTCGCTGGTCGGGATGTACGATGCGAAGGTGCGCTCAACGCCAACCATGCTCAGGCTGATCACCAGCAGCTTGTCGATCTTGTGGCTGGCTTTCAGGCCGGACATGTCCTTGCGCGTGAATCCGGGAGCAGCCTTGCCATTGTCGGGCAGGGCGGAGAAATCGATTTTCTCGATCATGGTGACGTTGGCGCCGCGCTGCTTGAGGACGGTAGCAACCTGGGCTGGCAATTGCGGCAACTCTTCGTAAGGCAGCGTCTTGATGTGGCTGGTCAGGGATGAGTTCATGAGCGAGGCCGCAGCCATGCACAACAGGCAATCCGCGCCAGGAAACTGGGTATCGACCACCGGCAGTGCGGTCATGACGACGCCATAGTTGTTGGCGGGCGCAACGAAGGCTTGCGGGGCCAGGGCGACCGGCATTTGTGGCGGCGTCATGCAGCCGGTGAGGATGGCGAGGCAGGCGACCAGCGCGGCGGAGGAGAGACGTAAGTTCACGGAAGACCTATTATCAGAGCGGTAAATGAAAACAGGCCCGCTTCACCATGGTGATTTGGGCCTGCTGACGCGTTGCCCCGGCCGTAACGCGGCCGGCAGGACATGCATGTTTGATATTATAAGCCAACATAAATTGCCAAATGGAACTGTATTTATAAACTGTTGTTTTTGCTTGCTGACATATCAGCGGCGGGCATGGCTGTGCGCGCCCGCGAGGGCGCTGATCCGGTTTTTCGGTACTGCCTGATGCGGGTGATTACGCCGGCAATCGCGTATCTTGTCGTTTTGATTCGAGAAAGAGCCCCATGAGCGCTTCTGAACACCGCCCTCCATTGCCACCCTTTACGCACGACGCGGCCACCCTAAAAGTGCGCCTGGCCGAAGATGGCTGGAACTCGCGCGATCCGGCGCGCGTGGCGCTGGCCTACACCGCCGACAGCCGCTGGCGTAACCGCGCCGAATTCGTCACCGGTCGCGAGGCCATCGCCGGGCTGCTGACGCGCAAATGGGTGCGCGAGCTCGACTACCGGCTGATCAAGGAATTGTGGGCCTTCGGCGGTAACCGCATCGCCGTGCGCTTTGCCTGCGAGTGGCACGACGATGCCGGCAACTGGTTCCGCTCGTACGGCAATGAAAACCGGGAGTTCGACCAGCACGGCTTGATGGCGCTGCGCCATGCCAGCATCAACGACTTGCCGATCAGTGAGCGGGAGCGCAAGTTCCACTGGCCCCTGGGCCGCCGCCCGGACGATCATCCGGGACTGAGCGAGCTCGGTCTGTAAGTGCTGTTTTTTGTTTCAGCGCTCCGGCGGCGCCGGCTCAGGCGTGGATCAGCGGGCCTTGCGGCGCCGAATCGGCGGCGTTGGTGCGTTCCAGCCATTCCAGCAGCAGCGGCATGTCGCGCACCTCGATTTCCGGACCCTGGACGAAGCCGACCTGGGTCAGGTTGCTGGCGTCGCACACCAGCTTGTTGACAGTCGGTGAGAGCTCGACCATCCTCCCGTACGATTTCCACACCTTGCTTTCCCATTTATGCAGGGACGAATCGTTGAAACGGTTATTTTCGAAGTAGACGGTGACCGAGCCATCGCTGTTACCGAAGCCCACCATCCCCGAACCATTCTTGAGCATCTCCTTGACCGCATCGTCGGCGCTCACCTTGGGCACGAACACGGCTGCCCGCCCGCCCGGATTGGGGCGCTCCATCGGCGTATCTCTTCCAAACGTAGACATAATCACATTTCCTGGTAAATGTTTGCCTGAGGATGCTGTAACAAATGTATAGAGGACGGTGGGCGATGTCCAGCAAAAGCGCGAAAAGGGCCGTAATGAGGCTAGTCGGCGATTGCCGGAAAGGCCGGGTTGCGCTATAATTTGGAGGTTTAGCCATTCATACACCTACCGTAGCGACTACCCACCATCCCTCATTCAAAATGACACCATCCCCCTGAGCGCAAGCGCACCGGGAAACCATGGTCGTCGGTCTGACGTGGCGCAGCTACGGTAACTTTATCAGGAGTTGCCCTTGCCGCCATTTTTTTCTGGCCCCGCCGTTCCAGCCATCCTGGCCCTCGCCGATGGAACGATATTTAAAGGTTTTTCCATTGGCGCCGCCGGCCATACCACCGGGGAAGTCGTGTTCAACACGGCCATGACCGGTTACCAGGAAATCCTGACCGATCCAAGCTACTCGCGCCAGCTTGTCACGCTGACCTATCCGCACATCGGCAACACGGGCGTCAATCCGGAAGACGTCGAGGCAAGCAAGGTCCACGCCGCAGGGTTGATCATCCGTGACCTGCCGCTGCTGGCATCGAACTTCCGTTCGACCCAGTCGCTGTCCGATTACCTCAAGGCTGAAAACATCGTCGCCATCTCCGGCATCGATACCCGCAAGCTGACGCGCCTGCTGCGCGAAAAAGGCGCGCAGGGCGGCGCCATTTTGGTCGGCACCCAGGGTAACGAGCCTTCGCAGGTGCAGGCACTGGAACTGGCGCGCTCGTTCCCTGGCCTGGCCGGCATGGATCTGGCCAAGGTGGTCTCGACCACCGCCGCCTACGAGTTCACCGAAACCGAATGGAAGCTGGGCGTTGGCTACGGCAAGCTCGCCGACGCAAAATTCCACGTGGTCGCTTTCGACTTCGGCGTCAAGCGCAACATCCTGCGCATGCTGACCGAACGTGGCTGCAAGGTCACGGTGTTGCCGGCCCAGTCCAGCGCCGCCGCCGCGCTGGCGCTGAACCCGGACGGGATTTTCCTGGCCAACGGCCCGGGCGACCCGGAACCGTGCGACTACGCGATCGCCGCCAGCCGCGAGCTGATCGAGCGCGGCATCCCGACCTTCGGCATCTGCCTGGGTCACCAGATCATGGCGCTCGCTTCCGGCGCGCGCACGCTCAAGATGAAGTTCGGCCACCACGGCGCCAACCACCCGGTGCAGGATCTCGATTCGCGCAAGGTGATGATCACCTCGCAGAACCACGGTTTCGCGGTCGACGCGCAAACCCTGCCGGCCAACTGCCGCGTGACCCACGTGTCGCTGTTCGACGGCTCGCTGCAGGGCTTTGCCCGCACCGACAAGCCGGCCTTCTGCTTCCAGGGCCACCCTGAAGCCTCGCCGGGCCCGAACGACGTAGCTTACCTGTTTGACCGCTTCATCAGCTTGATGCAAGCCGCTGAGAAAAACGAATTGTAGAAAGAGCCCAATGCCAAAGCGTAGTGACATTAAAAGTATTCTGATTATTGGCGCAGGCCCGATCATCATCGGCCAGGCTTGCGAGTTCGATTATTCCGGCGCCCAGGCGTGCAAGGCGCTGCGCGAGGAGGGCTACAAGGTCATCCTCGTCAACAGCAATCCGGCCACCATCATGACCGACCCGGAAATGGCGGACGTGACCTACATCGAGCCGATCACCTGGAAAGTCGTCGAACGCATCATCGCCAAGGAACGCCCTGACGCGATCCTGCCGACCATGGGCGGCCAGACCGCGCTCAATTGCGCGCTCGACCTGCACAACAACGGCGTGCTGAAACAGTACAACGTTGAATTGATCGGCGCCTCGCCGGAAGCCATCGACAAGGCCGAAGACCGCTCCAAGTTCAAGCAGGCGATGACCAAGATCGGTCTCGGTTCGGCGCGTTCCGGCGTGGCGCACTCGATGGACGAATCGTGGGCGGTGCAGCGCGAAATGGGTTTCCCGACCATCATCCGTCCTTCGTTCACCATGGGCGGCACGGGCGGGGGCATCGCCTACAACGAAGAAGAATTCGAGACCATCTGCAAGCGCGGCCTGGAAGCGTCGCCGACCAAGGAACTGCTGATCGAAGAGTCCCTGATCGGCTGGAAAGAGTACGAGATGGAAGTGGTGCGCGACAAGGCGGACAACTGCATCATCATCTGCTCGATCGAAAACCTGGACGCCATGGGCGTGCACACCGGCGACTCGATCACCGTGGCGCCGGCGCAGACGCTGACCGACAAGGAATACCAGATCATGCGCAACGCCTCGCTCGCGGTGCTGCGCGAGATCGGCGTCGACACGGGCGGCTCGAACGTGCAGTTCGCGATCAACCCGGCTGACGGGCGCATGATCGTCATCGAAATGAATCCGCGCGTCTCGCGTTCGTCCGCGCTGGCCTCGAAAGCGACCGGTTTCCCGATCGCCAAGATCGCCGCCAAGCTGGCCGTGGGCTTCACGCTCGACGAACTGCGCAACGAAATCACCGGCGGCGCCACGCCAGCCTCGTTCGAGCCGTCGATCGACTACGTCGTGGTCAAGATCCCGCGCTTCACGTTCGAAAAATTCCCGGCTGCCGACCATCACCTGACCACCCAGATGAAGTCCGTCGGTGAAGTCATGGCGATTGGCCGCACCTTCCAGGAATCGTTCCAGAAGGCCCTGCGTGGCCTGGAAGTGGGCGTCGATGGCCTGAACGAGAAAACGCGCGACCGCGAAAAGATCGAAGAAGAACTGGGCGAACCGGGCCCGGACCGCATCTGGTACGTGGGCGACGCCTTTGCCCAGGGCTTCACGCTGGAAGAGGTGCACCAGCTGACCCACATCGATCCGTGGTTCCTGGTGCAGATCAAGGAAATCGTCGACATCGAACTGTGGCTCGATAACCAGACCCTGGAAGCGATCGACAAGCCGACCCTGTACAAGTTGAAGCAAAAAGGCTTCTCGGACCGCCGCCTGGCCTTCCTGCTGCACACCACCGACAAGGTCGTGCGCGAGACGCGCCATGCGATGGGCATCCGTCCGGTGTACAAGCGGGTCGACACCTGCGCGGCCGAATTTTCGACCGACACCGCGTACATGTACTCGACCTACGATGAAGAGTGCGAGTCCAACCCGAGCGACAAGAAGAAGATCATGGTGCTGGGCGGTGGCCCGAACCGCATCGGCCAGGGTATCGAATTCGATTACTGCTGCGTGCACGCGGCGCTGGCGATGCGCGAAGACGGCTACGAGACCATCATGGTCAACTGCAACCCTGAAACCGTGTCGACCGACTACGATACCTCGGACCGCCTGTACTTCGAATCGCTGACGCTGGAAGATGTGCTGGAAATCGTCGCCATCGAAAAACCGGTCGGCGTGATCGTGCAGTACGGCGGCCAGACGCCGTTGAAGCTCGCGCTCGACCTGGAAGCGAACGGCGTGCCGATCATCGGCACCTCGCCTGACATGATCGACGCGGCCGAAGATCGCGAACGCTTCCAGCAGATGCTGCAGAAAATGGGCTTGCGCCAGCCGCCTAACCGCACCGCGCGCACCGAGCCGGAAGCACTGGCGCTGGCGCAGGAAATCGGCTACCCGCTGGTGGTGCGTCCATCGTATGTGCTGGGCGGCCGGGCGATGGAAATCGTCCACGAGCAGCGCGACCTGGAACGCTACATGCGCGAAGCGGTCAAGGTATCGCACGATTCGCCGGTACTGCTGGACCGCTTCCTGAACGACGCGATCGAAGTCGACGTCGACTGCATCTCGGACGGCGTCACCACCTTCATCGGCGGCGTGATGGAACACATCGAGCAGGCTGGCGTGCACTCGGGCGACTCGGCCTGTTCGCTGCCGCCGTATTCGCTCTCGCAAGAGACCATCGATGAACTCAAGCGCCAGACCTCGCTGATGGCCAAGGGCTTGAACGTGGTCGGCCTGATGAACGTGCAGTTCGCGATCCAGAAGACCGATGTCGATGGCGTCCTGACGGACACCGTGTTCGTGCTGGAAGTGAACCCGCGCGCCTCGCGCACGGTGCCGTTCGTGTCCAAGGCCACCGGCCTGCAGCTGGCCAAGATCGCGGCGCGCTGCATGGTTGGCCAGACGCTCGAATCGCAGGGCATCACCAAGGAAGTCATCCCGCCGTTCTACAGCGTGAAGGAAGCCGTGTTCCCGTTCGTGAAATTCCCGGGCGTCGACACCATTCTCGGACCCGAGATGAAGTCCACCGGTGAAGTCATGGGCGTGGGCATGACCTTCGGCGAAGCCTTCGTCAAGTCGCAGATGGGTGCCGGCGTCAAGCTGCCTGAATCGGGCAAGGTATTCCTGTCGGTGAAGGGTTCGGACAAGCCGCGCGCGGTGAAAGTGGCGCGCGATTTGCATTCGATGGGCTTCCAGGTCGTGGCGACCAAGGGCACGGCGGCGGTGATCGCGGCGGCGGGCATTCCGTGCCAGGCCGTGAACAAGATGATCGAAGGCCGTCCGCACGTGGTCGACATGATCAAGAACCACGAGATCGCGCTGGTGATCAACACGGTCGAAGAAAAACGCAGTGCGATTGTCGACTCGCGCCAGATCCGGATTTCGGCTTTGGCCTCGCGCGTGACGACATACACTACAATAGCGGGTGCGGAGGCTGCGGTCGAAGGTATGCGTCATCTCGACGAGTTGCGCGTGTACGATTTACAAGGCCTTCATAAAACCTTAAACTAAGCAGCACGCAGTACCTCTTGACCACAGGGCGCGCGCCGGGAGCATTTTCCGGCGCGTGCCCTGTGGTTTTCACTTTTCAGTAGAAACGCGAATACGACATGAACACATCAGTTCCACTTACCAAATACGGCGCCGAACTGCTCAAGGACGAGCTGCACCAGCTCAAGACCAAAGAGCGCCGCATTGTGATCGACGCGATCGCCGAGGCGCGCTCGCATGGCGATTTGTCCGAGAACGCCGAATACGACGCCGCCAAGGAGCGCCAGGCATTCGTCGAAGGCCGCATTGCGGAGCTGGAAGGTAAATTGGGCGCCGCGCAGGTCATCGATCCGACCACCCTGGACGCCGAAGGGCGCGTGGTGTTCGCCGCGACCGTCGACCTGGAAGACCTGGACAACGGCACCAAGGTGACCTACCAGATCGTGGGCCTGGACGAAGCGGACCTCAAGCTCAATAAAGTGTCGGTCACCTCGCCGATCGCGCGCGCGCTGATTGGCAAGTACGCCGGCGACGTGGTCGAAGTGCAGGCGCCATCCGGCCCGCGCGAATACGAAATCCTCGAAGTCAAGTACATCTGATGCTGCTGGCGCGGGCCCGCCTGCTGCTCGTGACCGCGTGGGCGGGCAGCTTGTGGACGGTGGGTTACCTGGTGGCCCCGACCTTGTTCCGCACCCTGTCCGACAGTGTGCTGGCCGGGACCATTGCGGGCAGCATGTTCAGGAGCGAGGCGATGGTGTCGCTGGTGTGCGGCGTGGCTTTGCTGGTGCTGCTGGCGCTGGCGAAGGATGTCGACGCGCAGCGCAAGCGCTTGCTGATGCTGGTAGTGGCCGCGATGCTGGTGCTGCTGGCGGTCAGCAGCCTG
The DNA here is from genome assembly GCF_030348125.1 of Massilia sp. DJPM01. Lineage (NCBI taxonomy): Bacteria > Pseudomonadati > Pseudomonadota > Betaproteobacteria > Burkholderiales > Oxalobacteraceae > Massilia > Massilia sp. DJPM01. Next base: position 10,324 of record NZ_JAQOZV010000085.1, on the reverse strand, counting down.
GGATTGGGGCCGATGATGGCGGAGTTGAAAGAAGCTGCGCCGGGTGGCGTGATGGAAGCTGCCGCGCGCAAGCAATTCGGCATGCTGCACGGGATCTCGATGGTGTTGTATCTGATTCAGAGCGTGCTCGCTGCGGTGCTGGTGTTCAAGAACCCAGTCGCGCCGATAACGCGATAGTCATCGTTCCAGTTACCTCGTCGTTCCCGCCTGCGCGGAAACGACGTGGATTTGCAACGCGGGGATTATTTCCCCAGCGCGCCTTTCTTAGGGCTGGACTGGCGCGGCTTGGCGCGCTTGATGGAGCCGCCTTCCGTCACACGCTCATTACCCTTGATCATCACCTTGGTCACGGACGGACGCTTGGTACCGCTTGCGCTCGCTTTAACAATGGTAACTTCGCGCATTCCTTTACCCGACTTGCCGCTGCGTTCCTTTACCACTTCCACTTTGGGACGGTAAATGACCAGCAGTTTGCCGATGTGTTGTACCGGAGCCGCATCGAGCTCGGTACAAATGTTCTCGTAGATTTCTGAGCGCATGGCGCGATCGTCGCCGAACACGCGGACCTTGATCAGGCCGTGCGAGTCGAGGCTGGCCGAGATCTCTTTGATCACGGCTGGCGTCAGGCCCGCTTCGCCGATGATGACGACAGGCTTGAGCGCATGCGCTTCAGCGCGCAGTGCACTGCGCTCGACGGGGGTAAGTTTTTGCATAATATTTTTAGTTAATCCTTTAAAAGCAGTATTCTACGCGAATGGCAAAGAACAAATTAAACAAAAACTGGTTGCACGACCACATAAACGACCCCTACGTGAAGTTAGCGCAGAAAGAGGGTTACCGTGCACGCGCCGCCTACAAGCTCAAGGAAATCGACGAGAGCGAGAAGCTGATCAAATCCGGCCAGGTCATCGTCGACCTCGGCTGCACCCCGGGCAGCTGGGGCCAGTACGTGCGGCGCAAGCTGGCCGGCAAGGATGGCGGCGGCATCAACGGCACCATCATCGGCCTCGACATGCTGCCGATGGAGCCGATCGCCGACATGCACTTCATCCTGGGCGACTTCCGCGAGGCGCGCATCCTGCGCCAGCTCGACACCATCCTGGCTGGCCGCAAATGCGACCTGGTGCTGTCGGACATGGCACCGAACCTGTCGGGCATCCCCACGGCCGATTCGGCCCGCATGGAGCACCTGATCGACCTGGCCATCGAATTTTCGCAATACCACATGAAACCGTCCGGCGCCCTGGTCGTGAAATGCTTTAAAGACATGGGTTTCAGCCAGATCGTGGAGAAGTTCCGGGCCGAGTTCAAGGTGGTCAAGCAGATCAAGCCGAAGGCCAGCCGCGACAAATCGTCGGAAATTTTCCTCGTTGGCAAGGGCCTGAAAAATCCTACCGACAAGAATACCGCGCTGGAAGAAGAATCTCCCCTTGATATTTGACGGGTTTAGCCGCACATCAGCCAAGGAAAGCCGCAAAAGGCATGGAAATTGGGTAAGAATTGCCTAATGTTCATGGCTTTTCAGTAGTTTTTCAGCCCGGCAGCGGGGCGTGCGTGGCACCGCCTGCTTATTGCGAGTAAAATCGGCGTTCTAAAATTGGTAAAAAGATGCGCCTGCATCGAAGGAGTTTTCGTGAATAATATGTTTTCAAAATCCGCCATCTGGGTAGTCGTTGCCCTGCTGTTGTTCATGCTGTTCAGGCAGTTTGACAACCACAGCGCTGCCGGCGGCAGCAAGTCCATCCCTTATTCCGAACTGCTCGATGAGGTCAAGGCCCGCCGCATCAAGGATGTGGTCATCGAAGGGCAGAACATCACCGCGACGCGCTCGGACGACACCAAGGTGCGCGCCACTGCGTCCATGCTCGACCGCGGCCTGGTATCGGACTTGCGCGATGCGAATGTGCATTTCGACATCAAACCGCCTGAAGATCCATCGTTCCTGACCACCGTGTTCATTTCCTGGTTCCCGTTCCTGTTGCTGATCGGCGTCTGGGTGTTCTTCATGCGCCAGATGCAGGGCGGCGGCAAGGGCGGCGCTTTCTCGTTCGGCAAGTCCAAAGCCCGCATGATGGATGAAACCAACAACACCGTCACTTTCGCCGACGTTGCCGGTTGCGACGAAGCGAAAGAAGAAGTCAACGAGATCGTCGACTTCCTCAAGGACCCGACCAAGTTCCAGAAGCTGGGCGGACGCATCCCGCGCGGCGTGCTGATGGTCGGTCCTCCGGGTACCGGTAAAACCCTGCTGGCACGCGCCATTGCCGGCGAAGCCAAGGTCCCGTTCTTCTCGATTTCCGGTTCGGACTTCGTTGAAATGTTCGTCGGCGTGGGCGCGAGCCGCGTGCGCGACATGTTCGAGAACGCCAAGAAACACTCGCCTTGCATCATCTTCATCGACGAGATCGACGCGGTCGGACGTCACCGTGGCGCCGGCATGGGCGGCGGTAACGACGAGCGCGAACAGACCTTGAACCAGTTGCTGGTCGAGATGGATGGTTTTGAAGCGAGCTCCGGCGTGATCGTGGTGGCCGCCACCAACCGCGCCGATGTGCTCGACAAGGCGCTGCTGCGTCCGGGCCGTTTCGATCGCCAGGTCATGGTTGGCTTGCCGGACATCCGCGGCCGCGAACAGATTCTCAATGTGCACATGCGCAAGGTGCCTATCGGCGCCGACGTCAAGGCCGACATCCTGGCACGCGGTACGCCAGGCTTCTCGGGCGCCGACCTGGCCAACCTGGTCAACGAAGCAGCCCTGTTCGCCGCACGCCGCAGCAAGCGCCTGGTGGAAATGAGCGACTTCGAAGATGCCAAGGACAAGATCTACATGGGTCCCGAGCGTAAATCGATGGTCATGCGCGAAGAAGAGCGCCGCAACACCGCGTACCACGAGTCCGGCCACGCCGTTATTGCCAAGCTGTTGCCGAAGGCCGATCCGGTGCACAAGGTCACGATCATGCCGCGCGGTTATGCGCTGGGCCTGACCTGGCAGTTGCCTGAACATGACGTCCTGTCCGGCTACAAGGACAAGATGCTGGAAGAAATCTCGATCCTGTTCGGTGGCCGTATCGCCGAAGAATTGTTCGTCGGTCAAATGTCGACCGGCGCGTCGAACGACTTCTCGCGTGCCACCAAACTGGCGCGCTCGATGGTGACGCGTTTCGGCATGAGCGACAGCATGGGCGTGATGGTCTACGAGGATAGCGAAAACGAAGGTTTCTTCGGCGGCGCCACCAAGACCATTTCCGAGGCGACCCAGCAAAAGGTTGACGCGGAAATCCGTTCGATTCTCGACACGCAGTACGCGCTGTCGCGCCGCCTGCTGGAAGAGAACCGCGACAAGGTGGAAAAAATGACCCGCGCGCTGCTCGACTGGGAAACCATCGACGCCGACCAGATCAACGACATCATGGCCGGGCACGAACCGCGCGAGCCGAAGTCGGGCGTGTTGACCAAGCGCACGCCGCCTCCGGGCGACAGCGGGCCGGGTGGGGTTTCACCGAACGCGACAGCACCGGCGTAAATTTCTCCGGTTCTTGCAGGGTTGTATATAATGCCGTTCAGACAAGACTGAGCGGCATTTTTTATGGTCGATCAATTAACAATACGATGTAAACGGAATGCGACAATATTTTCAATGCGGCCGCTTTGGCTTCGACCTGGCGGCCAAACCCCTGGTCATGGGCATCCTCAACGTCACGCCTGACTCGTTTTCGGATGGCGGACGGTTCCTGTCGCTTGAGTTTGCACTCTCGCGCGCCGAGGAAATGGTGAGCGAAGGCGTGGACCTGATCGATATCGGCGGCGAATCGAGCCGCCCGGGCGCGCCCGGCCTGGCGCTCGACGAGGAATTGCGCCGGGTGATGCCGGTGCTGTACGTGCTGCGCGACCTCGGCAAACCCTTGTCGATCGATACCTACAAGCCCGAAGTGATGCGCGAAGCGATCCTGGCCGGGGTCGACATGATCAACGACATTAATGCGTTCCGGGCGCCCGGCGCGCTGGAGGCGGTGGCGGGCAGCGATTGCGCGCTATGCGTGATGCACATGCAGAGCACGCCGCAGACCATGCAGCAGGAGCCTGTCTACGGCGACGTCGTGCGCGAGGTCACCGATTTCCTGCGCGAACGGGTCGAGGCCATGCTGGCCATCGGCATCGAGCGCCAGCGCATCTGCATCGATCCGGGTTTTGGGTTCGGCAAGACGGTCGAGCACAACTATGCCTTGTTGCGCAATATCGGCAACATGCAGCGGGAACTGGGGCTGCCCGCGCTGGCGGGCGTGTCGCGCAAATCGATGATCGGCGCCGTGACCGGCAAGCCGGTCGAGCAGCGCCTGGCCGGCAGCCTCGCGGGCGCATTGGCTGCGGTGGCGCAGGGCGCGCGCATCGTGCGCGTTCATGATGTAACTGAAACGGTAGATGCACTCACAGTGTGGCAAGCTGCCACCCTTCATTAATTCATTAATTCACTGAGCAAAAGAGAAAACATGGCACGTAAATATTTCGGTACGGACGGTGTGCGCGGGCTGGTTGGCGTGGCGCCGATCACCCCTGATTTCGTGATGCGCCTTGGCTACGCCGCAGGTAAAGTCCTGGCGAAAACCAATGCCGCCTCCGGCCGCCCGACGGTCCTGATCGGCAAGGACACCCGTATTTCCGGTTACATGCTTGAATCGGCGCTGGAAGCGGGCTTCAATGCCGCCGGTGTGGACGTGATGCTGGCCGGCCCGATGCCGACCCCAGCGGTGGCCTACCTGACGCGCGCGCTGCGCCTGTCGGCCGGCGTGGTGATTTCCGCGTCGCACAACCCGTTCCAGGATAACGGCATCAAGTTCTTTTCCGAACATGGCACCAAGCTGCCGGACGCTGTCGAGCAAGAAATCGAAGCCATGATCGACCTGCCGATGGAATGCGTGCCGGCCGAAAAGCTGGGCCGCGCCAAGCGCCTGGAAGATGCCAAGGGCCGTTACATTGAATTTTGCAAGAGCACCTTCCCGAACGAGCTCGACCTGCGCGGCCTGCGCATCGTACTAGATTGCGCGCACGGTGCCGCGTACCACATCGCACCGCACGTGTTCCACGAGCTGGGCGCGGAAGTCATCGCCATCGGCAACAAGCCGAACGGCTTTAACATCAACGACGGCTTCGGCGCGACCGCACCGAAAGCCATGGCGGCGGCCGTGCTCGAACACCGCGCCGACCTCGGCATCGCGCTCGACGGCGACGCCGACCGCCTGGTCATGTGCGACGGCGCCGGCCGCATCTATAACGGCGACGAGCTGCTGTATGTGATGGTGCGCGACCGCATGATGACCGGCCCGGTTGCCGGCGCGGTGGGCACGCTGATGACGAACATGGCGCTGGAAGTGGCGTTCAAGGAACTCGGCATTGGTTTTGCGCGCGCCAAGGTGGGCGACCGCTACGTGCTGGAAGTGATGAAGGAAAACGGCTGGCTGTTCGGCGGCGAGGGTTCGGGCCACTTGCTGGCACTGGACAAGCACACCACCGGCGACGGTATCGTGTCCGCGTTGCAAGTGCTGTCGGCGCTCAAGCGCAGCGGCAAGAGCCTGGACAAGTGCTGCAAGGAACTGACCTTGTATCCGCAGACGCTGATCAACGTGCGCGTGCCGTCCGGCTTCGACTGGACCAAGCATCCCGACATGGTGGCTGAGAAGGAAGCGGTGGAAGCGGAACTGGGCGATACCGGCCGCGTGCTGATCCGCGCCTCCGGCACCGAGCCGCTGATCCGCGTGATGGTGGAAGCGAAGAGTGCGCAGGTTGCTGAATCGACCGCGCGCCGGATTGCCAACAAGGTTCCGGCGTAATCAGGCAGCAGCGAAGGGGGAGGGCGCGGCCGCGTGGATGGCCGCGCAGTTGAGCAGCGCGAGGGCATTGACGTAGAGTTTTCCGGGCTTCAACATTTCACGGAAAACTTCACGATGTGCCGTTGACGTTTGCGCGTCCCCCGACGTATAATAACGTCTTCGGAGTGTGGCGCAGTCCGGTAGCGCACCTGGTTTGGGACCAGGGGGTCCAAGGTTCGAATCCTTGTACTCCGACCAAGTTAAAAGACGGGCTGTCATTCATTTGACGGCCCGCTTTCATTTCCGCAGGGAGTCCTCCCCGCGACAGACTGCCCATAGCTCAGTTGGATAGAGCATCAGCCTTCTAAGCTGAGGGTCACAGGTTCGATTCCTGTTGGGCAGGCCAAAAGTAGCCCTAGAGCCGTATGGTTTTCTTTCAAATGCGCTTACTCTTGCCTCCTTGATTATTTCCTCGTAAATTTCCCAAGTAAGCGATAAGTAAGCACTACGATCCGTTCGGTATGGCTTTGAAAAGCGATCTAGCGGCGCTTCGGGCTTACGACGATCGGTACTACTGCTTTTTGCTGCACGATAGTGAAGGATTCAAAAGCAGCGCGAGTCTTGATGATCGTGACAGAGTGATCAACCGACCCGACCAATTTCCGGAATGACCCGACAGGAGCTTGGCAGCGCGCTCCGAGAATGATTTCTCGTAAGATCAATTCAGGGCCGAAGTCCATATAGTACTCACCATTGATAGGGTCTTTGTCGTGCAATCTAAGGATGAGCCGCCATTCCTCTTCATAGGCCCACTGTGCATACTTTATGTTCAACAACTGCTCAATGACCGGCTCGGTTAGTCCACCCGCTGGCTCGCCCATCTTGATCAAGTGTTCCAGCCGTTCCGGCTCGTAATTCATCGCTGTTGCAGCACCATCAGGCACGTCAAAACCGAGGCACACGCCTTTATGGTTCTCGCCGTAATGACCCCACATCAGCGGACTTTTCCAGTGCTTACCCATGCAGAGAACGCCGTACGAGTTGACAAGGTGTTGACGGAGTAGCTTGAACACATAGCGCTCGTGCTTGCCCTGTACTCGAACGCTCAACAATTCAAATGGATCGTTCAAGCGGTCGAACTGGTTTATTCGCATTCGTTTTTTCTGGCAGGATGTAGCGGGTTGCCGTGTCGAAGCTGGTCATGTAGTAGAGGCGCATTGATATCTCTGGAAGGATGGCTGCGTAAGGTCAGTGCGAACACTGAAAAGCTCTTGCGTACAAAAAAGCCACCCGAAGGTGGCTTTCCTCTTACTTACCGCGTGGGCTTCTTTGGCGGGGTAGGGAGGGGGATATGCTCGCGCTGTGACTCGCGGGGATTCTTTGCAGCTTCCCGTTGAGTGATGAACTGGCCGTCAACAGAGCTGCGATGGGCCACGCGACTTGGTGCTTTTGGTGTAGGCATGATGTTACTTTCTTGTGTCATTTAAACCCACCGCGTTCCACCTGAAGTTGTAACCAGACTTGCATAAAGATACGGTCTTGTTATAATCTCGGGCTGTGCTCGGACAAGTGGTAAGTAAAAATGCTTGTTACGATAACCAGTATTTACTAGATACTGGGGCTAAGCCGTCCGTGTCGTAATGACATCTGGGCGGCTGCGCCTATTCTACCACTGTTTAAATGCACAGTGCGTGAATTGCTGCAACCTCTTTTCTGCATCACGCCGTCCCACCGCATACCATGCCGTCCCACTGGCAAAAAAACCTCAAAAATAAATACGGAAAATTGTCTATCGATTGGCGTTTCGGACAGCCAGGAACAGGAGAGGTCGCATTCTGTGTTTAACAGCGCGGGATGGTTGCCGCAATGGGGCTGGGATGGGTCGAAATATCCGCTGGCGCGGCGCTGGCGCTGTGATGCGACTTGGCCCCGGCTTCTGGTAGTAACGCCGTGGCGGCGGCTGTAATCGCGTCAGGCAACGATGGATAGTATGGTGGCGCGGCTGATTTTATATTCACGGGCTAAGGCGCTGACTGACTCGTTCTTTTTGTAGGCTGCCCGGATGGCGTCCCGCTGCTCCGGCGTCGTCTTAGGGATGCGGCCCAGCGTCTTGCCTTCTGCTTTTGCACGGGCAAGGCCAGCATGGGTACGCTCTACCAACAAGTCTCTTTCCATCTCAGCGACGGCGGACAGCATCTTGAGCATCAGCTTACCGGCTGCGCTGGTCAGGTCAAGGTCGCCCAGTTGCAGGACAATCACCTTGATTTTGCGACCCCTCAAGAGGTTGATGGTAGCGCCTACGTCTTGTGCATCGCGTCCGATCCGGTCGAGCTTAGAGACTATGAGGGTTTCGCCGTTACGAATCTGGCCTAACAGGGCCATGAACTGTGGGCGCTGGCTGGCGCTGGTCTTGCCGCTGATGGTGTCGCTGTACCAGTAGTCGATGGTATGGCCTGCGGCTTCGATTTCCAGACGTTGGTTCTCGGTTGTCTGTTCTGCCGTACTGCATCGTCCGTATGCGAAGGTTGCCATGGTGTGTCTCCTGCCTGTTGGTAATGGGTGTTAGAATATCTCGTACTGTTGGGAATAGCAAGGGCTAATTTACTAACAGGGTTAAGGCGCATACTAACGGGGTGTTGGCAAACGGTCGTTTTCTAACACTGATTCCTTGTATCCCGGCAATCTTCAGTTGTAGTAGCATGTATGTGCCACCTCAACGACGGAGGTTGGTCAACATACTGCCGAGAGAACATGCACGATGAAAAAGACAAAAGCGCACTGCAATTCTTGCGGTGGAGTAAAGAACCACGAAGTTCTGCACTCGGAAACGAGTTCTTGGTCGGATGATGAGCATCAAATTAGTGGCTCGGACCAATTCGACACGTTGAAGTGCGGGGGGTGCGATGCAATTAAATTGCGCCACAAGTCGTCCTTTTCGGAGTCAGATGAAGATGAAGTAACCTACTTTCCTCCTGCGATTTTTCGGAAACCACCGGCATGGTTCGATAAATTGCGAAAAAAATTGAAGGGCAAAGACCGATTCGTGCACAGGCTTCTGAAAGAGGTTTATGTTGCCCTTCAGCATGACCTTCCTGCACTCGCGGTCATGGGTGTTCGAGCTTTATTAGAGGCGGTCATGATTTCAAAGGTAGGCGATCAAGGAACCTTTGCTCATAACATCGCGGAATTTGAGCGGCTTGGTTACGTAAGTCGGCTCGAACGCGCTCGCTTGGAAGCGATTTTGGAAGCTGGGCATGCCACAATCCACCGTGACTACGAACCTGAAACGGATGATGTAATCACGGCGCTAAATGTGGCAGAACAGATCGTGGAAACCGTCTACTTGCACGATGACGAGATTGCTGCACTTTCTGAGCGTGTTCCTCCGCGAGCACCCCGAGCCCCAAGAAACAAGAAGCCATCTAATCCGCCCGCAGCGTAGGATTGCCCACAATAGGGCCTGCGGCTTCGTTGGCGGGAGCGGAATCAGCCGCCTTGCAAGCAGCCACGGCGGCGAGGAACCGGCCCCGGTCAACAAGTGCTACATCGAACTGCGATAGCCCTTTGCTGGCAGGGTCGGGGGTGACAGCGAATGAATAATTCTTGCTGCTGAAATGGAATGGCACATAAATGCCATGGCGCATAAGCTCGATGCAGCGGAGCATTTCAGGCAGTGTCTTCAATGTACACCAGACCAAGCCCGCAGCGCAGTAGCGCGCAGCATCCTTGCCGGATGGGTTCCGCTTGAATACTACGAGATAGCGCTGGTAGCCGTGTTTGGCTTGGAGGGCGGCTACTTTGAACAGGCTGTGGTTCCACGCGGCGTCTCTAGCTAGGATTTGTCCTCGCTCGCTGTGTTCATACAGGGCTGTTGATAGCTACGACTCGCTGAGAGCGTCGCCACAGCGCCCGAACACTTGGCCGTAGGCGTGGCGCAGGGCTTCGGTACTTTCGGCCTTGGTTCGGTAGTGGTTGAGGACTCCGTTTTTCAGTTCAAGGAACGTGTAGCCGCCGCCCCGGTGGACTAGTGAGTCAGGCTTGCCCTCTAGCTCGGCGTCGGCTGCGTCGTAGTAGAACTCGGATAGGCGTGGCGCGAATGACTCGCAACTATGACCGCCAAGGCTGGCGATGAAGGGAGCGGCTTCGCGCTCGAAAGCTGATTTAAATTGGTACATGTATTTCCTTTCAGTGTCACTGCTGCGCATTATTAAGTAATAACTTGCACGCCGTGTGTGTTGTCCGTGTTGCCCTATGAGGGCGTCTGTGTTTTGTCCGTGTTTCGTCTGTGTTTCGTCTGTGTCAGAAGTCTGGTTTTGCCTCTAGAATGGCCTCCGCTTCCGCCTTAGACATGGAAGCCGGGAACCACCAGCGCAGCTGCGATGGCTTCGTAAGAATCTCCATTCGGTAGCCGCACGACTTCAATAGGTCGGCAGCAGCGGTATTGCCGGGCTTACCCATTTTCGCGCTGACGAATTCGGCTTGCAGCTCTTCCAGCTTCAGAATCTTAGTTGAGTGACGTT
>NZ_JAQOZV010000084.1:0-22761 GCF_030348125.1 Massilia sp. DJPM01 | reverse complement strand
TCGCCAGCTGCGATCGACCGAGCGCTTGTGTTTGCGGGCCATCCTCTCGATGAGCGGCAGAAAACGGATCGCCCACCGGTTGATCGACGAATGGTCGACCGACACGCCGCGCTCTTCCATCATTTCCTCGAGGTGCCGGTAGCTCAGCGGGTAGCTGGCATACCAGCGGATGCAGACCAGGATGACATCGATCGGGAAACGCATCCCTTTGAAGTTGAGCATATCGATTCGTCCTGGGTTCGGGCGCCGCAGTTTACCTGATTACCCCGCCGATGTTCGCTAATGCGACAGAACCCGTTCAGGTCGTGCGCCTCGTCGATGAACAGCGCGCCGCTTACCCTTTTTCACCAGTTCCTGCAACTCGCGGTCGCGCCGTTCGCCCTGCTTGGGGATCTGCACCTGGCCGCGTTCCCGTTCAGGCGCTTATGTCGCGTCATCTTGTGCCGAAAAAACGCCTCTGCGGCGCTCCTATCGAGCGCAGCTTTCGAAAGAGCGGAACGGGTGCGCTGCCTGGCCGGATGCAAGCGACGCCGGGTTGCGGCTGGCCGGTCAACCTTGCGCGCTGGTGACGCAATTGCGGCGCCGGCGTGCCGGCGCTGTCACCAACGCGCAATCAGGATTGGGGCAGGGGAGTGGTGACGGAATTGTTCGACCAGGTGAACGGCCGCGTCACCACGGCTTGGTGACGGCGCGCGCCGATCGAGCGTGCTGCGGTGTCACCAACGTAGTTTTGGTGACGGCTGGCGCGGCCGGGATCCAGCACGTCACCACTGAGGGATTTGCCTATCCCGCCATCTTCATCGCGTACCTCACCAGGGCAGTCCATCCGTCCGGGTAGTGCTGGCGGACGGCGTCTTCGAAAAAGTTGTCGCAAATTTTTTCCATGCCTTCTTTTTCGCCGTACACGCTGACGTATGCCTGGGCGAGATTGTCCAGGGCATCGGCCAGCCTGCGCGAGAGCGCCGCGTTGGTTTCCGATCTGAGGTCCATCAGTTCCGGCGTACACCCCAATTGTGACATTCTAAAATAGCTGCGACGTTTCGCAAATAGATGCGACGCCCGCTTTTCCGAGGACCTGAGTATTCATGCGTGTTAGACTAAAAAAAGAGGCCGACGCTGGCCTCCCTCTGAATGCAACCAAACACCATCTTATTCAGAGGATCACCATGCCGCAGGCAGCAACGCTCAAACCCGGTCAGTTCCGCCATCTACTTCGCGTTACAGAATCCACCAGTCGCCAGCCAGAGCGCGACAAGACCATTCTGATGCTGGGCATTGCCTGCGGCATGCGGATCAGCGAGATAGCTCAGATTGAGGTGTCGGATATCTTGCACCCATCCGGCGCACTCAAGGATGAAGCGAGCTTGCGAGCAGCGATCACAAAGGGATGCCGTCAACGATGTGTGTACTTGACTCAGCGTCATCTTGTTGATGCCATCGACAGCTACCTGCTACATCGGCTCGCGCACCGGTTGCGGCTGGGCGTGCCGGGCCGGTACCGCGGTCTCGACCCGGGCAGCAAGCTTATCCTTACGCTGAAGGGACAGAAGTTCTATCTCAATACCAAGCGTCGAATAAACCAGGCTGGTGAGCAGGTCGACTACAAGGCCTGCGACAGCTTACAGGCCCATGTGACGAAGCTGTATCGTGACGCGGGCATTAAGGGCGGCAGCAGTCATTCTGGTCGGCGCACGATGGCTTCCCGCCTGCTTGCCCAGGGTGTCGAATTGGAGACCGTGCAGCAGCTTCTTGGGCACTCCGAACTGGATCACATCAAGCCATATTTGGAGGTGTCGCAAAAGAAGCTATGCGAAGCATTTGCCTGCGTAATTTGATTAGTTGCTGCTGGCACGTGCTGAGCCAACATTGCTCACTGTGATAATTGGTTAGTTTTCTAGAGGCAATTTGCTTTATTGTTAACCAAGAGGTGAAACGACGGAAAATCCCGCGCCCTGGTGGCGCCCGACCACTGGCCGGCCGCCAGCAAAAAAGAAAGAAATTATGACGAACTTTTTGAAGTCGAGCTTGCTCATCGCAGTATCCCTCTTCGTTATGAGCCTGCCAGCTAAGGCAACAGACGCCGAAATCTGTGACATTCGTGCCGCTATCCTGGGGTCGGCAGCACAAGAACGTGATAAGGGAGTCAGCAAGCAAAAAGTGAAGCGTATGCTTGGCAAGAAGTTTTCCGGTATGTCAGGTTACATTGATTTGGTGTATGACCGAATGAAGGGGATGAGTCCGCAAGAGGTTGCCGCCTTCATCAAATTCTCCTGCTCGCAAGAGTAACTCAACTAATTCTCGGAAAAAATTGATTGACAAGGCGAAGTTTTCTAGCCATAGGAAAAATTGGAATTGCTTTTCTAAGATAGATATTTTGGGGGAGTTCGAATTTTACACTTTGGCAATAAGTTTAGACTCTTTAAACATTACGGAAGTTGACGGCGTTGACTTTTCAATTTTAAACCAACCATCTTCACTTTCCATGAGTGAGTACTCCAGACTGAAAAAGGTCCTTACGCTTGCAACCCATGAATTCACACACTACTTGGACGGCACAGCATCGCTCTGGGGAATGGAACACTTAACAAGGATCGATGAGGCCGCGAAATCACGGGATGGAGATGAGAACTCATATTTCAAATTAAAATCTTTGTATGATTATATTCGAAGGCTTAGATTACCCACCTATTACAGCACTGTTGAAAAAGACGTGCAGCACGATCAACCTTGGAAAATGCATCTAACTGGGGGAAGAGAATTTAGAAGCGATGGTACCTTGAGCGATCGGCCCATCTTGTTTGGTCGATTTTTGAACGCGCAATCAGAAAACATAGCCAGATCTCCTATTTCGATACTTTCCTTGCTGGAAACTTCGGCCATGGCGCAGGAGTTGGAAGTAAAGCTGAAGCTCGCGTCGCGTTTGGACGATGATAGTCGCATCGTCGAGCTAGCTCAGATAAAAAGAGATTCGATCCAATTTATTTACAACAAAAACTTAACTGAATATTCTGTCTGCGCGCATCTAGTGGCAAATTCGATCGATTGTCCAGATCTAATCGTTGCACTAAGAATGTCTGCAATAATCGCGCGTTTTGTTCTCAATTCAACAAGCACAACCTTTGACACGGCGCGGCAACACTTAAGCGTGTGGTCAAAGATCGTAAATAAGGGCGGTGATCATGCGGAACTCGCATTGTTGCGCCACGCCCTGAAGCATCGGAATCACGGAGCCCTTTTCTACATAATCGCACTTATGCTACCCCGGAACTCCGGTGATACGCCACAAGCCCTTTTCTCCGGCTTTAGCAATTCATTAAATCTACTAGGAATTGCTTACATGGACACATTGGCAAAGTCTGAGATTAAAATGAGAGAACTAGCAAAACAACTAGCTAAAAGTGAACTGCAATCTTTAAAAGTAATCGCAGTTGCGAGCGCCTTAAACTTTACTCTTTTAAAGGGCATGCCGCTGTCAAGAAACTTTGAACGACTAAGTTTGCCACCTGTATTTTTAAGCAACATGGAATCATATCAGTTCGGCGCGACTGAGGCTAATTCCATGCGCAATTTCGATTTAGAGGCGAGTTATGAGGAACTAATCTCAGTGCAAATAGCTGTGGAAAATTTCGCAGAGGCCTGCCTTTGATCGCCAATTTTTTTGATCCTTTTTAAAGAAATGGAATGCCTGATGAACTTCCGCTTACTACTACAAAAATAAGATCTCTTAAATCTGCCATTCTCGATACCAATCCTTGGCGATATTTTGATGATTTTGGGGGCCTTCAGAAACTGTCAGCCGAAGCCCGGAAAAAGCCATGCTGGATGAACTGCAGCCAAATCTGCCTGACTGATCGACCTGCTGCGCCAGCCCGAAAACTGCGATGCCATTATCTGCCGCGCTGGCCAGTGAGCCGATGAGGCCCGCGAAACAGAGTGCCCGATAACTTAAAAAGAAAACCAGAAAATCAATGGAGAAATGCTTAGTCGGAATTGCGCTGGCAGTGGTAATGTCAGCTTCCTACGCCCAAAATGCTCACCGTCGACCGACGATCGGCGGTTTTTATCTTGGGATGACCAACGCCCAAGCGGCTAAGATTGGATTGCGCGATTGCCGTCGGAAATTCTCCTACTCCGATATCGAATGCGTGCCAGAGCTTCCTCCGCTGCCGGGCGTCACTGAGGCGCGTATCCGGTTCGATGCCAAAACCCGGACAGCGGTAGAGCTACAAGTAGAAGTCGTCAATAAAGTCGGGACGGGGCATTCTGCTGGACGCAAGGAAAGCGACAAGGACGCCCCATGGTCTCCTGACCGCTGGTGGCGCGAAGCGGACACGCTGGCCACAGTCGTACAGGATCGATTGGGCTTTGCATGCGCCAGCCGGTACACGGAAGTCGAGCGCCGAGAGCGGCTCGTCACAAACAGTTGCTTTATAGGGGACGTCACGCAACGAGTGCGACACGGCTACAACGAAGTGTACGAGTCGAGTTCTGGGCGGCATCGCGGAAACGATCCGCACTTTCAGGTGCTGGTAACGCTTAAGAAGGACGGTGGCGAAAAACTGTATCGCATACAGCAGGAGATGGCAGCGCAAAGTAGAAAAGCAGAGTCAGAACTTCGCGACTTTGCTGCTGGAAAAAATCCGTAGCGCCGTCCAGACGTTCTGTCTAGTTGATCAAGGAAATTATGAGCATGTTGCCCACTTTTGCCATCCCAATCGGCGCGAAAAAACGAGTGATTCAAATACGTATCAAGGCTCCCGTAGCATCAGCAAGTAGTACCAAATGCTGAGACGGTTCCACAGGTCGATACTCATTGAGCATGAACCACCAAGGAAAAGAACATGAGCCTTATTACCGGCACCAACGAAGGGTTTGGATATCGTTACGATGCGCTCGGTCGTCAAAAAGCGACTGGCAATATCGTGGATGGGGTTGAGCTTGGCGCGCTGGATGCGCCGGTGCTTATCGCGTCCGGCTCCCATATCGCTGACCCTTGCCATTCATTCGGTGCGGCGTCGTCAGCGACAGTGCGCGGCACCTGCCGCCAATCGAGCGAATTTGTCGGTAGTGCGCGCCTCGGGTGGCGCGACTTCGCCAAGATCGAATCTGAGTTAACTGTTGGCGCGTAAAGGAAAGGCGCCATGTCACACATAGGCTTTTACAGCGGCATCAATCTGATCGACACGTCGTCCGTGTTGTCGGCGAACCTGGAGTTCAACCGCGAGCGCATCGCGGCCGAAGCGCAGGACCTGGCGAACGAGTGCGAGTGCGACATCGAAGCCTGGACGCGCGACGATGACGGCGAGCAGGCCAGCCATACCGCGATCACTGCCCGGCCCAACAAGTGAAGGAAAAACGTGACTCTCCCTACGTTGACTTTGAATCGCCAGTTCGTAGAATCCTTCCTGGCTGCGAGCGCGCCGTGCTGCGCCATGGGTGTGGTCGGCATCGAAGGGTCCTCGATGGCACGGTGGTAGTTCCGCCGACCAAGGTTCATCGCGACAACATAGAACACGTTCATCCGCTGCCATAAAGGAAAAATTGTGAGATATCTGAGCGAGCGGGAGATAGCGCAGTTCGATCCAGACCAGTACCCGCATGATCCGCTCTGCGGTGAGTGCGGCTCAGATATCGGGCACACAGAAGAACTTTGGACCGGCCATTTGGACGGCGATAAGCTGTCTGGATGGGAGGTTTGGTTTTGCTGCCACGCCTGCCGTGACGCTGGTAAGCAATGCGAGACGTTTCATCCCATCCGGGTCAAGCCGGGTTCTGTAGTTTGTGGATAAGGAAAAAATGGAAGACAAACTCGCCTTTTTTGGCTTTTTCGCTTTTCTTGCAGTCGTCTTCTTTGCGTCACGATTGCTGAGCAAGTTGGATGACCTGATTAACGAAATCAAAGCATTTCGCATTCAGATCCAGGAGACGTTCACTCCTGCCGATCACGATGGCGGTCACTACGGACATCCGAAGGCAACACGGCAAATTGTAGAACTAATTTTGGGCGAGCTCCGTAATCGGAGGTAAGGAAAAACCTATGAGCCGACTGCTCGAAAAACGATTTGGCGAACTCGAACTGCAAGCAAGCACGATCGCAGCAACCGATACAACCAGGCACTCAGCGTACGAGAGTTCGTACCCGGATATAGACGCTGATCTGATCTTGGGGTGGTGCGTTAAAGCGCGAAACCTTTTATCTACCGTTTGCGGGCGTGACTCAGAGCACTATCGCTCGTTTGTCGAAGGTGAGGAAGCACAGTCGTACGAAAATTCGCCAACGCGGTTCCGCAGAGTTGTCAGTGTTTTCTTGGCCGCCAAGGAGGATTTCGAGGGGGGCTATATCGTAACAATGCGGAACCTGGTCCAGTCCGATGTCTTTACAGATGAGCTTCACCAAGCCGATGAGCTGCTACGGGCCGGATACCATAGTCCAGCTGCAGTTATTGCTGGGGTCGTTCTTGAAACAGCGATGAGGGATTTTTGCGTCCAGAAGGGAGTCCCTTCCGGAAAGCTAAGCAAAATGAATGAGGATTTGGCAAAAGCAGGCCACTACAATTCAATCGTGCAAAAGCAGGTAACCGCACTAGCTGCCGTACGAAACAGTGCTGCGCACGGCAAGAATGAAGAGTTTTCAAAAGAAGACGTGCGGGCAATGATACGAGACGTTGAGCGACTTGTGGGAGCTTGGCTTAGCTGAAACAAAACCAGAGTATTCATGGCTTCGGGCGCGGTATGCCGAGGGCTCAACAACTGGCACCAGAACACCCAGGAAAATCCCGCGCTTCGGTGCCCGCTACCTGGACGGCCTCCGGGGTGAGGAAAGGAGAGGAAAAGGGAGAATAAACATGGCAAAACGTGAAACGTTCACGTCACCTGTCGAGTGTACCGGTTGCGGAAAGGCCGGAAGAGTCACGTGGGAGGAAAACGAGAATCCAGTCTATGCAGGCGGTTCTGAACGAGACCTGATCGACGTCCCGGTCGGCTTCCGCCGTGGCAACGGCAAGGATGCCAGCGGCGATCCGGAAATTGTCTGCGACACGTGCGGTACTGCAGTTTAACTGCCAATCGAAAAGTTGAAGAAGTCCAGCGCGTCAAAGAATCGGTTGACCACCAATGTACTTCAGCTCGTAGCAATATTGGCGAGCTCCGAATTCTCGAAGGCGTGTCTTTGATCCTGGCGCAAACGCCCCGCAGCGGCCGGAAGCCGTATTTTGGGAGATACTCTAATGATTGCACGTGTCGTATTGATGCTGGTGTTAGTTGTGGCGTGCCTCGGCGAACAGGCGCAAGCTGTGAACCCAACAAAGAAAGAGAGCAAACCCAAGCCCGTAGCAACTCAGTCAACTCAACAGGACAAAGAAGCCGAAGACGATCCTCCTATTCCCTCTCCGGTAACTCCACTAAGCGTGTGTACCGAAAGGGCCAGCAAGAATTACTCCGAATGCTACGCTAGGGGTATATACACCAAGGACACATGTGACGCCTTCTACCAGCAGTCCGTTAACAATTGCTACATGATGCATAAAAAGTGATGTAATCCGGCTACGACCTGGATTACCACCGATTTGGCTAGGTTCGCTGATAAGCGTTCGAAGAACAAGTTTTGCTCATCGGGACTAGCCTTAAAGAGCGAGGAAAAATATGACCACTGCAAACTGCAAAAGACGTCGCTAATTGGATGTTTGACCAGCTGACCGCTACCAGATATCTGGAGCAAGCAAGCGCTGTTTGGAACATAGAGAAGAAGTTCGGTAAAGACTTCGTCTACGACAATGACAGCGGCAATCAAGCGATCGACAAAAAAGTTCTCGCAGAGTTTCGCAAACTTACTGATGGGAAGGCAGTGTGGGAACGAGGCGAGCGGGCATGGCGGCTATTGGTGAAGGGCGAACGATATGAGGGGCGACAGGTTAATTAGGACCAGTACGCTTATCCCCACATGACCAAGGAAAATCACTTTCGCGCGCGAAAGCGCTGCGTCTAGGAAAACATTAACCGAGGAGTAGGAGATGATTTTTTCGATCGACAACGA
The DNA here is from genome assembly GCF_030348125.1 of Massilia sp. DJPM01. Classification (NCBI taxonomy): domain Bacteria; kingdom Pseudomonadati; phylum Pseudomonadota; class Betaproteobacteria; order Burkholderiales; family Oxalobacteraceae; genus Massilia; species Massilia sp. DJPM01. The sequence continues at coordinate 14,729 of NZ_JAQOZV010000084.1, read as the reverse complement.
TGGCATCCATCTTAGAGCCGACCGACCCGCGCGCCTTCTCGCGGATGCTAAGGCTAACCAACACCTACCGCGCGGATCATATGTCTATGCCCATGTTGACTTACAGGGGAACATGTTCTACATCGGAAAAGGCGCCGGCCGCCGCGCATGGAACGATGATCGGCATCCTTTGTGGCAACGCTACGTCGACCGTAGAGCAGGAGGCAAGTACGAGGTTAAAATTCTAGCCGACGATCTTACTCCAGCCCAGGCTGAAAATTTGGAGAGTCAATGGCTGGCGCAGGAAGTGACAACCTTGGTCAATTGGGTGAACATGGCAAGGCGCTCAGACTACAGCGCGAGTGATAGATTCCATCAACTACGCAACGCAAATCGGGCGCTGGCTCAGGCAGCGCGCGAACATGAAAAGGAAGCGCCGGCTCAGGCCGCTGAAAAGTACGCCGCCGCCCTTGCTTCGATTGCTGAGTATGCCTTTATCAAATTCGAGCTGGGCCTCGTCGGCGATTTAATTGATGACGAGAATGCGGAGCTCGGCTTCGCCGGCGACCTGGCGATCCTCGAAAGGTACACAATGTTATTGGTGAAGCTTGAGCGTGCACACGAGGCTAAGATAGCAATTGACGACTACCTCGCCAAGTACAAGCGGGATGGAAATAAAGCGTCCTTCGAGAAGGTCCGCGCCCGGGTCGACAAGGCGCTATTTAAATCATAGCCTTTTGCTTAGCAAGCGCAGTCTTGGTCTAGGTACTAGCAAGGTTGCCCGATCCTTATTGCTCACTAACCAGGGGAAAATGACTTTCGCGTGCGAAAGCGCGCATCAAGGAAAAATGCTTTCGCGCGCGAAAGTGCCCGACAGCTGGCCGGTAGCCAGCGCAAGGATGAAATATGTCAGCGGGAAAAATGGATCGTTCATACTTCGATGAGAAGAAGGAATATGCGATCGAAGGTATTGATCAGGCCAATAGAACGGCATCCTTGGTCGTGGGCATGTTGAGTTCGTGGAGCTATGATGTGCCCAACATCATCGATCCTGGCGCTGTTCATGAACACCTCCAGGTGGCAAAGTCACAGCTTGACGGTACGCGGACAAACTTCGAAAAGGTGCGCTGGGCCTCAGCGAATACGGACCTTGACTTTGATGCGTGGTTGCGCGCGAACGGCTGCTCCGATCTGGTTCGGCCATAAAGTCAAAATGTGATGGATAAACAGACGCGCCGAGATAGGCTGAGACAAGCATTGACTGGTCGTTCAATCAAGCCAGCAGACAAAAGCTACGTCTCCCAGTTATTGTCGGGAACAGCGTCGTTTGGCGAGAAGGCCGCGCGTCGGCTGGAAGTAGACTATCTTCTGCCGCCAATGTCACTGGATCAACCATTGGACCAGCAGCCCATTGCGGATTGCGAAACGAAGAAAGAGCTTATCAAGCGGATATCGCAACGCCTCGAACATATACACATTGAAAAAGTGAAGGCTCTCGCAATCATTCTCGAAGCGTAGACCAAGGAAAAAATCATGCTCAGCAACCTCCAGCCCGACCTGCGCGAATTGCTTGACCTGGTGCGCGACGAAGCCACGTATCGCGCCACGCTCGCGGCCCGGCCGGACATCAAAGCTGAGCCTGTTGCGGAAGCTGAGTACGCACGTAAGATCCTCCGCATTCGCCAGCTGCGCGAACGCTGGGACCTGCTGTAACCAGCCCAAGGAAAAATACAATGAGAGCGCAAAGGGAAGTGATGCCGCAACGAACGGAGCCACTGGATGACACTTTAATCAACGGATCTGATGTCCCGTATGACTGTGATCGCCCGCTATATCGGTGTTTGGTCTGCGACGATGAAGGCGAAGGCGAAATGAGCCGCCATAAGTATCTCGACGAATGCCCATTTTATGAAGATGTTTGATCGAGGAAAAATGCCTGAACAAAAAGTTGTAGGCAGGCTTGGTTGCTCGCATGAAGAATGCGTGAAACGCATTGCGGAACGCGCAGCCGAGCAGGCACGGCAAGAAGCGATTGAAATTGGTGCTCCTATATCAACGGGGAAAACGTTGGAAGACTGTAACCGCAATCCAGCAACATGCTCCCGAAAAAGGATGGGTGTAACACCGTACTGTAGCGTCTGCCAAACAAAAATATAGGAAAAATGTGAACTATAAGACCTATGCGCTGCTTCGACAGGTTGCGAGCGACATTCGCCGGCCGGCACTTGATCTGAGCCAGACTTCGATTGCCACTGAGGGCGTAAAAAAAGCCGTTGCGTTCCTCGTTGGCGAGGTTTACATCAATGGTGATGTTACCTTGGCGTCACGTTCTCAGTATGCAGCCGAGTTAAGAGCTATCGCCGATGAGATTGACAATGAACAAGTCATCGCCGTGGTCCCGTCCGAGCAGTTGAACTGACCGAGGAAAAACATGGTCTACATCCCATGAACGCGGCACTAGTCTCCGCTGAAGCACGCGTTGCCGTTTTGGTGGACTGCGACAATACCAGTCCAGAAATCCTAGACTATGCGCTGCGGATCTCATCTCAGTTTGGCCGAGTTGTCCTACGGAGGGGATACGGTAACCACTCGGGTTCTGTCGCGTTGTTTAGCGGAAGCGGATTTCCGTCGGCGCGACGCGGCGGTACCTCACGCTGGACGGACCTGTCTTGCCAGCGCGTAAAATTGGGCGGCGAACGACATATCGGCAAGACCGTCGATCACAAATTGGCCCTTGCGAATCATGTGCATGAGTTCGATGCCGGCGAGCACGGAGCGGGCGGCTTGGAAGGATTTAAAATTGAGCATCGGTCTGGTAATGCGCTTGATGGCGCGATGGTCCTGTTCGACGATGTTGTTGAGGTACTTGACCTGGCGCACCACTATCGGCACGCTGCGGCCAGCGTTGATCGCATCGATCGCCGCCTTGTTGGCGCCGCTCTTGTCCATCGCAACTTTGTCCGGTTCGCCGTGCGCTCCCATCGCCTTGTCGAAGAAGCGCTTCGCAGCAGCCATGTCGCGCTTGGCCGTTAGCAGGAAATCGACGGTCTTGCCCTGCTTGTCGACAGCACGGTAGAGATATTTCCAGACGCCTTTGACCTTGATGTAAGTCTCATCCATTCGCCAGCTGCCGCCAATTGGGCGCTTGTGTTTGCGAGCCATCTTCTCGATGAGCGGCAGGAAACGGATGGCCCACCGATTGATGGACGAATGGTCGACCGACACGCCGCGCTCTTCCATCATTTCCTCCAGGTGCCGGTAGCTCAGTGGGTACGCCACATACCAGCGGATGCAGACAAGGATGACGTCAATCGGAAATCGCATACCTTTGAAATTGAGCATGGCCGGTCGTTACAGTTTTGGCGCCACAGTCTACCTGATCCGGGCACTGGCACCGCTAATGCGACAGAACCCAGTCAAGTCATCCTCCGCATAGTCTAACTATACGCCGCCGCCCGAGTTGTGCAAGTGAGCGCAGCCAACCTTGAAATGGCATTCGAGGCGAGTTTCGCGCGCGAAACTGCGACCGAAGGGAAACGGTCGCGCCCGCCCTTGAGTGATAATCCCATTTATCACTCAAGCATTTATGGTGATTTTCGGCGTGGAACACTATAATCGAGGCAGTTTAGGGTCCAACAACCCCTCTATATGGAACCCCCATGCCCCTCGTCAGAGTCTTCGGCAACACCTACCTCAACCCCAACAATGTCGGCAAGCTTGAACTCCAACCGACTTTCGGTGAGGGCAAGCGCACAAACGTGACCACGGTTTACGACGTCACCGGACAAAATGTGCTGCTGCGGGCGGAAACGACCGTGGCTAAGCCGGCACCCGACAACGACCTTGACGCAGTGGCCCGCGACAATCACGCCCACGCCGAGATCATCGCCGCCCTGATTTCCGGCCGCGATGCCCTCCCATTAGCCTCAGCGACCACGAAGTAGGCTGGCCGCACTTTCGCGCGCGAAACTCACTTAGGGCCCACCCGTATGGACATACCCGCTCCCCTGAAAGCCATTGGCTTCACCGAACCGCTGATCGACGTCGCCGCGCGGGCTCGGGCGATGTTCCGCGAGCACGCGGCCGGCACCGCGCTGGCCAAGATCATGCCCGCCCGCGACCAGCTGCGCGCCGAACACGACTACCGCCAGGGCGACTTCATTTCCGTGGCCGAGCGCTCGTCGGTGGTGCCGTCCGACCGCGCCAGGATCGTGGGCCAGGGCTTGCACGCCGGATATTGCGGCGACATGGTGCAGGCCATGCACATCCTGATGCCGCAGTTCGAGCACATCGTGCGCCAGGTCCTGCGCGGCGCCGGCGCCTTCACCGCACAGCACGACCAGGAAGGCCTCGGCATGGAAGTGGCCCTGGCCAGCCTGGTCGGCCGGCCGCAGATGGCCGAGGAATTCGGCGACGGCCTGACGCTGGCCATCCACGCCATCTTGTGCGACCGGGCCGGATCGAACCTGCGCAACGATGTCGCCCACGGCCTTGCGGACGAGGAGCTATGCGATTCCCCGTTCGCACTGTACGCCTGGTGGCTGGTACTGCAGCTCGTGACGGAAACCTTTGCCGCCGCGGCCGACGCCGTCGGCGGACCGGGTGCTGCCGGGGCGGTCGCCGAGGGTCACGCCGGCGCAGGGGTTGGCGGGCACGGACCCTGAATGGCCCAGAACACCGATATCCTGCTGCCTTCGCTGAGCTACACGCGCGGCGACTACACGGCGCTGCGCGCCTACTGCCTCAAGCTGCCGATAGAGCGGATCGGCGACCTCTACTACAGCGAAGACAGTCCCCAGGTCGAGCACGGCCTGGAACTGTATCTGGTCGAGATGCGCGATGCGTTGGTCGAACGCGCCATCGAGAGCAATCCCGCCTTCGCCGATTCGCTAACTCACGCACGCAAGACGGGCCACATCTCGGCGAAGATGCTCGACATCCTGGTGCAGGCGGCCGAGGCGAAGCCGGCGCCCCCGTCCCCCGCCGACCTGCTCTCGAAGTGGTTCCGGCCGCGTACCGTCAAGGCGCTGCGCGCCGAAGGCATGGGCACCGTCGCCGACCTGGCCGAATTGATCAACCGGCGCGGCGCGGCCTGGTGGCGTTCGGTCCCGCGGATCGGCGTGCACCGCAGCGCCGCGATTCTGCGCTGGCTGCGCAGCCACCAGGAGCAGCTGGGCGAAGTCGTGGCCGCCACGCACCGCCCCGCGTCGGCGACCCCGCTTCGGGTGCTCGACCCCGCCACATCGACAGAGCTGGTCCCGCTGGGCCAGTTCTATCTGCCGGCGCGGCTCGACGGGCACGACGGCATCAACCGCGCCCCGGCGTTTTGCTTCATCTCGGCGCGCGACGACCTGGCGGCTGTCGACTGCTACCTGGCCAGGTTCGAGGGGCAGCCCCATACCCAGCGCGCCTACCGCAAGGAACTGGAGCGCTTCGTCCTATGGTCCGTGCATGTCGCCGGCAAGCCGTTTTCCTCGCTGCTGGTGGACGAATGCGAGGCCTACAAGGGCTTTCTCGCAGCGCCGCCGGAAGCATTCTGCGGCGCGCCGGCACCGCGCTCGAGCAAATTGTGGCGGCCATTCGTCCTGAAGAAAAAGGACCGCGATCCGAAGAACCGCGACAGTGCCCGTCCACCGCGGCCGTTGACGCCAGCTTCACAGAAATTCGCGCTGACGGTACTGCGCGGGGCCTTCGACTATTGGGTCAAGGTGCGCTACCTCGGCGGCAACCCATGGACGGCGGTCAAGGATCCAATCGTCGTGCAGGAAGTCGACAATATCCAGGTCGACCGCGCCCTGTCGCTCGAGGGCTGGAGCGCCGTGGTGGACACGCTCACCAGGCGCGGCCAGGTCGACCGGAACGTCCAGGACCGGGTGGCGCTGGCGGCGATCCTGCTGATGGGCGACTCAGGCCTGCGGCGCGAGGAAGCGGCGCGCGCGATGCGCCTGGCGCTGCGACCGAGCCGGCATGCCAGGGGCGTCTGGATGCTCACAGCCCTGGGCAAGCGCAGCAAGAAGCGCCTGGTGCCGGTCAGCCCGCGCACCGTCGCCGCGCTGCAGGCGCACTGGCGCGATCTCGGCCTCGACTTCCTGGACCCGGCCGACGACGCGCCGCTGTTCTCGCCCGTGGTGGTGCCGGCCACGCCGGCCGCCGCCGCGCGCCATGGCGCCGGAATGGCGCGCCCCGGGTACACCGCGAACGCGATCTACGCACTGGTCAAGTCCGCGCTCGCCAGAGTGCGCAGGGAACTCGAAGCCGTCGATCCCGACGGCGAAGCGGCGCGCGTGACGGTCGAGGACATCGAGCAGCTGGCGTCGACCAGCCCGCACGCCTTCCGCCACACCTTCGGCTCGATCGCCGTCGACAAGGACATGCCCCTCAATGTCGTGCAGGAGATCCTGGGGCACGAGGACTCGGCCACGACGGCCATCTACGTGAAGGCGCGCGAAAAGCGCCTGGCGGCGGAGGCGGCCAGGCTGTACGGGGAACCGGAAGATCCCGAGCCTTGACGGTGTCGCGTATCATGTCGTCAAGAAATAAACGGAGACCGCCGTGTCGAAGAAATACGCCCTTCCCGCCTTCCTCGTCGGCACAGTCGACCAGGCGGCGTACCAGCGCTGGCTCGAGCACAAGGCGCAGGCCCATGTCCGGCGCGACCGCAAGCGCGGCAACGCCAGCGCCATAGGCGAGGCGTACCGCGTGGCCATCCACGCAGCCGCCGCCGCGGGCGGTGGGCGCGATGCCTACACCGGCGAGATGCTCGACTGGTCTCTGCTGAGCCGCTACGACAACGTCGAGTCGGCCGAAGGCGGCCGCACGTACAAGCACGGCTTCGCACGGCTCCCGACTGTCGACCACGTCGGCGACGGCTTGGGCCCGGCCGACTTCAAGATCTGCGGCTGGCGCGTCAACGACGCCAAGCACGACCTGGACATCCCGGCCTTCCTCGGCGTGTGCAGGGCCGTCCTCGAACACCATGGATTCACCGTCGCCCCGCCGGTGGCCCACGCCACGGACGCCGCCACGCTGGAGCCCGCATGAGCAGTCCGGTTTCCATGACGGCCGCGCTCAAGCAGCGCGCCATTCCCCTGCCGGCTGCATCGGTGCTGCAAATGATGCAATGGGCCGGCCTGGTCGAAGACGTCGAATACACGTCCTCGTCCGGATCGGGCGAGATCAAGCACTTCCTTCGCCTCACCGAACGGGGCCTCGCATACGGCGTCAACCTGGCGGGCCCGGTGAGCAAGGAAAAGACCGAAGTAGCCATCTATCCCTCCCGGCTCGGGGCGATCCTGCGCCACTGCCACGGCGGCCTCGGGCGCTACATCGAAATGAACGTCGCATGAGGCGGCTGCTGCAGATCGGATTTGAACAAGTTGGCAGCTGGCGCCTGCGCGGCCAGGAACTGGCGCTCGAGCTGGCCAGGATGAACGGGCAGCGCAATGTCCTGTATGCGTTTGTACAGGACACCACGGTCCTGTACGTCGGCAAGACCACGGGTTCGCTGGAAAGCCGCATGGGCGGCTACCTGCGGCCGCATGCCTCCCAGCGCACCAACGTGCGCAACAACCAGGCCTTGCTGCATCTGCTGCGCCAGGACCACGCGCTCGACATCTACGCGTGGGCGGACACCGGCATGCACCGTATCGGCGACTTCCATTTGAACTACGCGGCTGGACTGGAGGACAGCATTATCCGGATCGTCACGCCACCATGGAACGGCGCCCGATCCGCGCCGTCGGCCGCCGCAGCGCCGGATGAACCGCCCCTGCCCCCGGTGCCGGCGATCGCCGAACCACCCGCGCCGCAGTCACCTGCCCCGACCGAAGGCGAATCGGCCTCGGCCAGCGAAGTCCTGGCCCTGGAGGAGGCCGGCGTGATTCAGGCCTCGCCGGTCTTCGAAGTCGCGCTCGGGAAAACGTACTATCACAATGGTTTTTTCAATGTGCCTGTCAAGTTCTCCGGACTGTTCCCTGAACACGGCACCGAGATCTCGATCTACTGCGGCGACTCGCGCACCCTCATCCGCGCCACCGTCGATCGCAAAGCAAACCAGGCGAACCATACGCCACGCATCTACGGAAGGGCATCGCTCGCCAACGGTTCGGGCTCTACAAGCGCCTGGACGACACGGCAACCATCCGGGTCGTCAGCACCAACGAAATTGAGCTGATGTAGCGCTCGGGTACCGAGCCCAAGGCGCTGGCCAGTTTCGCGCGCGAAAGTCGCGTTGCAATCGTAACGTACCCTTGTTACATAACCGGCGTTACGAAATCGCTACCGACCGGCTCGGGACGGTGAAAGAGTCCTGAGAATGTCGTTCACAAGCGTCGCTTTGCCGCCGCGCGGATTGAGATGAACGATATGCGAACCGTCAGGCCGCCTCTCGTGCACAACCCGACGACCAGCCTCCACCGTCCACACAGTCTTGCTTCCCTTCTCAACATTTGACATACGAAGCTCCAAAAAATTGAACACATTTTTAAGTTTCGCGCGCGAAACCAGGGAGCAACCCCGATGCGAACGCGGGCTCTATCGCCTCGGTACCAGCACCACTAAACGCCACGGCAGCATTGTCAAGAATCGCGCCACCGTCCCTTCCTGCCATGGTAGCGCGTCCCGGCCTGTAATACCTAGCCGGAGTTAACAAAACACTTTCCACGCTCTCGCGCGGCCTCCCGCAGTTTTCCTTCGGAAAACTTTTGGGTCCATTGGGTTGTTTTTCTTCGAAAAGAAATCCGAAACCAACCCCAACCCCAGAACGCTGCGAAGCCAGCTGTGGACAGCCCTTCGGGCCGTGTGCACAAGCCATGGACAGGGGATGCACAACGCTGCGCGTTGCACACGCCCTGTCCACAGCTTGCACACACTCTGACCACAGCAGCCGCGTGAGTGCTGGACACCACCCCGACCACGACCGGTGAAGAAATTTAGCCCCTTGAAAAGCAGCCCCCGGAAGAGAAAAGCCAAGGGGGAAGAAGCTGGCCAAAGGGCCAGCGTAATCTGAAAAGCCAAGGACAACACCCTGCAGGCTTACGCCAACTCCATACATACGGACGGACTTGTGCGCTCGCTGGTCTTGCGCGATGCGAGCATACGGGCGGCGCCGGCACTGATGCCTAGAGACTTGCCGACTTCAGACCAGCTCATGCCATCGGCGCGCAATCGATGGGCGTGGACACGTTTTGTATGCCCCTGTTCTAAATAATCCGCTCTGGGCTGCGCACCTTGCTCCGCCCGTTTTCGGGCCGCTCGCTCACGGTCTCGTCTCGCAACCTCGGCTTTATCGATAATGGTGGCCAACTGGGCCTGTTCGTCCGCTGTGATAGCAAGTAGGTCGATGAGTTTGCGATTGCTGTATCGATACCGGGGATCATGTTCAATACCATTGAATATAACTTTCTTGCCGGCCGCCGAATCTTTCGCCCGAGCCATGACACTGGTAACGCAGCTGTCAACTTCAGCCTTGCTCCAAGTCGGAGCCACCCGGCGCGCTATAGCGACAACTTCGGATTCCAAATCTGAGACGCGCACGGCCTGGGCTAAAAACACGGCACACAAGAAAAGTGGTAAATCGCGGTTGCCCTCGGGGGCGCCACGCTGCCAACCGCGCAGCGTCAGCAGTTTAATGACGTCGTGATAACGGTCCCACGCCAACTGTGTCGGGCGGAACGTGCGCAAACCACTGCTATTGTTGGGCTTTGTGCCTAGCGTTACGTTAATGTCACTTGGACCACGTGCCAGAAGTCGAGCAGCATTCTCCCGCGCCCACAGCGCCTTGGTCGCGGCTGTTTCCTCGCGGGTCCATGGGAGTACCGTGTCGGCGATCACATCGAACGGGTAGCCAGTCAAGCCATTCGCAAGCGGTGTCCCCCCCTCCGTGGCCAGGGTGTTCTCCCAAATCACTCGCACCCGTTGTTCGCTTTTGCTGTTAACAGAGCCCACCAGGCGCAATACCCTCGTGGCATCGCGGCTTGCCGGATCGGCGCCATAGGGCTTGAAGTGTTCGAACAAGGCTGTCTGAACCAGTTGCCAGCGCGGCAACGCACACTGAGGTATTGGTGTGTCGAGTATCCATTTCGCGTATATGCCGCGCCCGCTGTCAACGATATAGCTAGGCGGCGGAATATGTTTGTCTCGGCACTCCAATAAAATCAGCTCAGCAAAATGCTGTGCCGGGTGGCCGGCAAACCGCTCTATTTTGTAGTAGTCAAAATCAAGCCAGAGCGCTTTGATCCGGCGAAGGTTTGTCAGGCGCCTGGGGCCGGCGAATTCTGCTTGAGAAATATAGGTATCTGGTGCCGCACCAACAGCTGATACCACCAGCGATAGCTTGTCGAGACGATGGCATGTATCTCGCCATCCGCTGCGCTTGGTCGCGTCCTCGTTACAACTGAGCGTGAAATGGCCCCATTGGTCGGTATGCAGCATTGCCGCCTCGGCCAACGCCGTATCAAGGAGAGGCGCCCGCCGGTGTAGATCCAGAAGCGTGCTAGCCGTGCTCCTCGGAATGCGGCTCGATGCGGCACCGTCTTGAAGAAAGCGGCCGGCATGGTGAAGGTCTGTTTGTGTCGCGTCCTGCATGGTCCCCCTAGCCGCGTCGTCCGTATGGACGAGCGAATGCTTGCGCGCGGGGGGAAAGACACATACAATGAAGGTATTGAAGTAGCTTCAGTGTATTGACTCGGGGCCACTCGCCAAAGTGAACCTAGCCTGTCCGGGCCCCGCCCGATCTCTGTTTCAGCAATAAGCCCGCTCGCCAAAGCGGGCTTTTTGCTGTCTATGTCGTTAATCTGCTATCTCTGAGCTTGCTCCCAGTAGGTTTTTTCATGTCCGAAGTGATGCGACTTAGCCTGCGTCAGGCTGCAGAAGATTAAGCTGGCCGTCGCTGGCCATCCGGCGATTTCTCGAGCGGGAATAGTCATCATCGAGTACCAACGGAATTTGCCGCGTGAACCTGCCCGGTACACGATTCTTTGTAATCTCATCCTGCTCATCGAAGCTCGACACCACATGCGTGGGGAACTCGGCCCATTTTCCGTCACTGGTTTCGTGCCAAAAGATGTCGGAGTTGATACGATAAATATTGGATGAGCCAGCTTTGACGACATCGAGCCACCCTTCTTCTCGAAGGTAGCGGACGGCGCGTTTGATTGTCGAATTGCTCGACCCGGTCAGCTTCTCCAGCGACTCGTTGCTGATCATGAGAGAGTTGACCTTGGTCATCTTCGATACCATCAGCATCAGGATCTTGAACGCCGACGCGTTTTGCTTGGCGAGGTCGATGGTCTCGTCCATGTAGATTTTGCTCATCCGGACAATCTCGGGATCGTCCACGTCTCGCTTCAGCCTGGCGATTTCCTTGTGGGCGTTATCGAGCATCGCCTCCAGGTTCGGCTGATGTGTCTTGTCGGTAGTCATGTCCATTACCCCTCCGTGCCGCAGAAAAAGTTTCGTCTAGGGCAATATACACCAAGGAAATGACCCCTGCAAGGTCAGATGTGAACGGTATTGAATCTTTTTGACCCGATGTGGGTCACGTATGACCTGTCTACAGGTCACGCTGGGGGAGGAAGGCGGGGCTTAAAAAAACGCCCCGCGAGCAGGCAGGGCGTTTTCACTACTTCCCATACAGAGCTTTAGGAGCGTATGGATGCTGAAAGGATAGCATGCGGCCGGATCGAAATCCAGCGCGCCTTAATCTTGCAGGGCGTGTTCAGCCGAGGCGATCGCGCGCCCGATCTTGACGAGGGCGGCTTGCCGGAGCCCCGCGTCGGCCTGCAACGACAATGCGGCGGCGAAGCGCTCGATGTCGACGGCCAGGGGATGCGGCAATTCCAGCTCCAGCTCCAGCCAGCCCGTGTTCAGTTTCGACCTCGCGTATTCCTTGCGTATCGTTTCGACCGCCAGGTGGACCCGCTGCTTGCTCACATTGTGCTGGGCCGCGACCTCGGTCAGCGTGCGGCGCTCGACCAGGAAGCCCTTGGCCATCATCCGGGCATCCGCGCCCATCTCGGTCTTGCTGGCCAGCTGGTCGAAGTCCTCGGGCGCGAGTCGGGTCAATTTCATATTGTCACCAATCAGTGTCGGCGGCCGGCAGCCAGTGCATGGCCCCGGCCGCGTCCGGTTCTTAGAACTTCCACCCTTCGGGCTTGGCCGGGACCGGCGTTGCACGCGTGGCGGGATCGTCGATCGCGCAGCCCGGATGTAGTTCGGTCCAGAGTGCGGCCGGCGTCGTGCCTTTCAATTCGACCTGCAGGCGCTTGAGATAGGCCTTGGACCGATCCGGACCGAGGCGTTCGAGCATCGGCAGCGCCATGTCCAGGAAACCCGTCCACAGGACCCATTCCCCGTCCTCCGGCGAATGATTCAGGTCGAACATCAGCTCCTGCATCTTTTTGAAGCACGATTCATTGTCACGGCCATAGTCAAACAGTTCTTCCCGCAGCGTGTACAGGCGTTCGCCCTTGACCGTCCTCTCGCGCGCAGCTGCCGCCTCGGCGTCCGCATGCGGTGTCGTCTTGGGCGCCACCTTCAGCTTGGTGACGTTTGCCTTCGGGCCCTGCTTGGCCGTGGCGCCGGCGCCAGGATCGGTGCGGGTTTCGTGCAGTGTGACGACGTCTGCTTTGGCGGCAGCGACAGGGTCGGCCTGGCCGGCGCCATCGTCCGCCTGCGCCGGCGCTGCCGCAACGGCCGCCGCCTGCTCCTGGCGCTTGTCCGCCTCCTTGTGCTGCAATTCCATCATATTGAGCCGGCTTCGCACGGAATCGCGATGCAGCGGTTCGCCACGCTCGAGCTGCAGGCGGTATTCGCGGGCGACACCGATGTCCAGATGCTCGATCTTGTTGATCGAATGCAGAATCTCGAGGTCGCCGGACAGTTCGTCTTCGAGGATCGACAGGGTGACCGGAAGATAGCGCTTCACTGCGACGCGCTTGCTGATCCAGCCTTCGCTCGTCACGTTCCAGATCTTCATGGCCTCTTGTACGCCGAACTTCTCCACGTCCTCAATGACGCCCATGGCTTTCTCATGCGGAGTGAGATCGTCGCGCACTTCGTTTTCGGCCACCTGCAGGGCACGGATCTGCTTTTCGGTGAGTCCGCGCTTGATGACCACCGGTACCTCGTCGAGGCCGGCGAGCGGTGCCGCGCGGAAGCGGCGTTCGCCAATAATCAAACGATTCCTACCGTCCGGTTCCTGATGAACCACAAGCGGCTCGATGATGCCATTTAGCTTGAAATTCTCTGCCAGCTCTTCCAGATTGCGGAATTTCTTCCTGACTTGGCTGGCCGTGTAAATCTTGGCGATCTTCATGAACGTCTCGCCCTGGGTGACCTTCTTGGCCACGGTGGAGAGCTTGTTCAAACCATTGCCCAATGGTGCATTCATAGTATGTCTCCTGTCTAATATTGCAGCGCGGCGCCGCGGAGGATGGCATTACACGCGGCCTTCATTTCCACGGCCGCCAGCCCCTTGTTCTCGCCGCGGTTGCCCTGCCATACCGGCTTGCGGATGGCGAGACGCGTTGCGGCGCGCTCGTAGATGATGTTGCTGAGGACTAGGTCGCCGACGCTCTCTTGCAGCGCTGCGAGCGCCTTGCGGTCGTGCGCGCTCGACCGGTCCATCTTGTTGATCTGGATACCCATGATCTGCAGGTCCGTGTTCCACTCCTCGCCTCGTACTCGCTCGATGTCCTGGAACAGGGCCGCCAGGCCGTCTGTCGCGTCCTCGTCCAGGGTGCAGGGACAGATGACGAAATTGGCGGCCGCCAGCGCGGCGTACAGCAGCTTGCCCTGCGACGGCGGGGTGTCGATAATGCACACGTCGTACTGTTCAGCGAACTTTTCAAGCGACTTGCGCGCCTGCGGGATCGCGTCGAGCGAATAGTCCGCGATGTCGACCAGCTCGGCATCCGCCGCGATCAGGCTCGCGTACTCATTCACGGGCATCGGCTGGACCTCGCAGTCCTTGTCAAACAGCTTTGCCGTGGTGAGCCAGCCTGCCTCGGAGACCTGACCCGGCTCGTCGATCTCCAGCGTAGGATTGGCCAATTTCGCCAGATGCAGCAATGTCTTGGTGGTATTGGCCTGGGGATCGAAATCGATCACCAGCGTGCGCAGCTTCATTTCCAGCGCCCGGAAAATCAGATGACGGGAAAAGACGGTCTTGCCGACGCCCCCTTTCTGATTCGCCAGCACAAAGCTGATCATCTTGCGCAACAGGGCGCTCGGTTTTGCATTCTTCATCGTGCTCGCTCCTAAAGTTATTCACAAGTCTTGCCGCGGCCGCCCTGCTCGGCGGTACAGCAAGCAAAATCGATCACCTGTGGCGATCTGTACATAATATACCGGTTTATCTATTGACCGTCAATAGCCACAATAGCGACTTCACCCGATGTTGCAACGGGCCTCGCCGACTGCCCGCGCATATCGACCAGGCGATGAACAACCCCTTCCGGGGCGCTACGTGTGTCGAGGGCATTGTCGGCGCCCCGCAGGGCTTGCCGCCATAACCGCGAAACGCGCCACATGCTCGGGCGATCTCAGCACCCGGTATTGCGCGTCGACCACGCCATTGACCCGTGCCCACTGGTTCCAGGCGAAGCTCCTTCCCAGGCCAACGGTCGTGTTCGAACTTGGGAAGCGGTCGGCCCCGGCCACCAAGGTTTCCCAGGAGGCACCGAACTCTACCTCGTCAAACCGGCTGTGTCGACCCGTCAGCGCCCTGCGCTCCATCACGAGGGCGCGCT
>NZ_JAQOZV010000083.1:0-23009 GCF_030348125.1 Massilia sp. DJPM01 | reverse complement strand
TATGCTGCTAGACAAAATGCATTGCGCGACCTTCTGGCGCAAGCAAAAAACACGGGCATCGTCCTGACGCGGCCGTTCAGGTCGACCGGACTTGTCTTACCGCAGAGAACTTCCCCTGTAGAATTGCACAATTGCAATTTTACTTCGAATTCTCATGGCCACGACTGCCCACTTCCTTTCGCTTCACCACCCGCGCCGGTTCGCCGCGCTTGCCGTCATGCTGGCGACCGTATGCTCCCAGTCGCTGGCCCAGCGCAGCGAGACGCCCCTGACTATCCCGGTCGCGCCAGCTGCGGGTACGTACAGCACCAACGCCGCCCTTCGCACGGCCGAACACCGCGAATGCGGCAAGCCGGAGTATCCCAAGGCCGCCTTGCGCTACGACCAGCAAGGCACGGTCACGCTGGCCTTCCTGATCGGCGTCGATGGCGTGGTAAAGGATTCCAAGATCGTCAAGTCGAGCGGTTTTCAGCTGCTCGACATCGCCGCCCACAATGGACTCGTGCCCTGCAAGTTCAAGCCGGCGCAGGTGGACGGCAAGGCGATCGAATCCTGGATGCAAATGCAATACGTCTGGACGATCGACAATTCGGCCGTGGAAGGAACGGCGGCCACACTGGCCGACACGCGCGCGGCGGCCGAGCGCGGCGAACCGCAGGCGCAGTACGCGCTCGGCATCAGCTACATGGATGGCGCGGGCGTGGCGCAAGATCCGGCCCAAGCCTTGGCATGGTGGCG
Source organism: Massilia sp. DJPM01 (assembly GCF_030348125.1). Taxonomy (NCBI): domain Bacteria; kingdom Pseudomonadati; phylum Pseudomonadota; class Betaproteobacteria; order Burkholderiales; family Oxalobacteraceae; genus Massilia; species Massilia sp. DJPM01. Next base: position 22,271 of record NZ_JAQOZV010000083.1, on the reverse strand, counting down.
CAAGGCGGCGGCGCAAGACCACGCGGCCGCCCATATGGCGGTGGGCCTGGCCTTCCACCTCGGGATTGGCGAAAAGCAGGACCGGGCACAGGCGGCGAGTTGGTACCGCAAGGCGGCCGACCTGGGCCTGCCCCAAGCGCAGCACAGGATGGGCATGCTGGCGATGGCCCAGCCCGGCTACGCCCGCGACGTGGACGCGGCGCGCGAATGGTTCCGCAAGGGCGCCGCGCAAGGATACGCACCGAGCCAGGCGTTTTACGGCGGGTTGCTGATGAAAGGAGTTTCTCCTGAGTGGATTGAGCACGGCCTGGCGCTGGTGCGCAAGGCGGCCGCGCAAAACGACGTCCAGGGGCAGTTTCTCCTCGGGCGCTGCTACGAAAACGGCAACGGCGTGGCACGCGATGTGGCCCAGGCCGCAGCCCTGTACGAACAAGCGGCGCTGAACGGCAGCAAACCGGCGCAGGAATCCATTGCCGCGATGTACGAACAGGGCCGTGGCGTGGCGGCCGACCCGGTCAAGGCGGCCAAATGGCGCAAGATTGCGGAAAAGCCGCTCCCGCAGCCGCGCTGAGCCCGAACGCCGGCCGCAAGGGATTTTTCCATAGGGAATGCAACCATGTAAAATTGGAACAATGAAATTTTTCCCTGAGTCTGCATGAGCTTCCCTGTCCCCCTCTCCCGCTTGCCGCGCCGGCTTGCCCTCATGATCGCCGTGCTGACGGCCATGTCCAGCAACGCGCTTGCGCAACAAAACATGGGCGCTCGCTCGCCCACGAGCGTCGTACCCCTGTTAGTGAAGAACGGTAAAGCGACCGAGCCCGTGGCCGAGTTCCGCTCCTGCTCCAAGCCGGTCTATCCCAAAGCCGCCCTGTACGGCGAGCAGGAAGGGACGGTCACGCTGGCGTTTCTGATCGGCAGCGACGGCGCAGTCAAGGAGGCCAAAGTAGTCAAGTCGAGCGGCTTTCCTCTGCTCGACCTGGCTGCCCAGGAAGGCATCCGGCGCTGCATGTTCAGGCCCAGCCGCATCGACGGCAAACCGGTGGTCGCATGGACGAAGATGCAATACGTCTGGACCCTGGACGGACCGACCCCGGCCGAGGCTGCCGCCGCCCTGCCTGCCGCCCTCGCGGATGCGGAACGCGGCGATCCCGCAGCGCAGTACAAGCTGGGGTCGATCTACATGGATGGCGACGGTGTCGTGCGCGACCCCGCGCAAGCCTTCGCGTGGTGGCGCAAGGCGGCGGAACAAAGTCATGTCTGGGCCATCTACAGCCTGGGCGCCGCGCTTCACTTCGGCGTTTCCGGCAAGCCAGACCTGGCACAGGCCATGATCTGGTATCGCAAGGCCGCCGAGCTGAACATGCCCGAGGCGCAGCACATGATGGGAGTCCTGACACTCGAAGGTATCGGGGTGCCCGTTGACGAAGTTGTGGCGCGGGAATGGTTTCGCAGGGCGGCCATGCAACGATTGGCGGTCAGCCAAGCGTATTTTGCTGGGTTCCTGCTCAACAAGAACACGCCGGACATGCTAGCGCAAGGCATTGCATTGCTGCACAAGGCCGCGGCGCAAGACGATTTCACGGGACAGTTCCTCCTCGCGCAATGCTACGACACCGGACGCGGCGTGCCGCAGGATAAAGCCATGGCGGCGACGCTGTACGAAAAGGCGGCACTCGGCGGCAGCAAGCCGGCGCAGCGACTCATGGCCGCGATGTACGAACGCGGCGAGGGAGTGACGGCCGACCCGGTCAGGGCCGACCAGTGGCGCAAGATTGCGGAGATACCGAACCCGCTCCCGCGCTGATCGCGCCGGCCGCAGTGATCCTGGCGCCGGAAATGCCACCGTGTAAAATTGACAAATTGAAACTTTTTACTGAGCCTGCATGAGCTTCCCTCTCCCCCTCCTCCGCTTGCCGCGCCGGCTTGCCCTCGTGGTTGCCGTGCTGGCATCCGTGTCCACCAACGCGCCTGCCCAACAAGACGCGGGCGGGCAGACGCCCGTTCATGTGCAAGCCCCGCCCCCGCTGAGCGCCAATCCGGTCAAGCCGGCGATCAAGCCCGGCTCCTGCGCCAAGCCAGTGTTTCCCAAAGCCGCGCTGCGCAGCATGCAGGAAGGAACGGTCACGCTGTCGTTTCTGATCGGCACTAGTGGCGCGGTGGTGGATGCCAAAATCGTCAAGTCGAGCGGCTTTCCTTTGCTCGACATGGCCGCCATCAATGGCATCCGGCGCTGCGCGTTCAATCCAACCATGGTCGACGGCAAAGCGGAGCAAGCGTGGATGCAGATGCAATACGTCTGGACCTTCGACGGGCCAAGCGCAGCCGAGGCCGCCGTCCCGCTGTCCACCGTGCGCGCGGCTGCGGAACGCGGCGACCCCGCAGCGCAGCTCCGGCTCGGGACGATCCACATGACTGGCGAGGGTGTGGCCCGCGACCCGGCCGAAGCCGTCGCCTGGTGGCGCAAGGCGGCCGACCAGGGCGACCTGAAGGCGCAGCTGAGCCTGGCCAGGGCGCTGCATTTTGGAGATTCCGGAAAGCCAGACCTGGCGCAAGCCATGACCTGGTATCGCAAGGCCGCCGAGCTGGGCATGCCCGAGGCGCAGAACATGATGGGATTGTTGCTGCTCGAGGGCACCGGCGTGGCCACCGACAAGGTGGCGGCACGCGAATGGTTTCGCAAGGCGGCCGCGCAAGGATGGGCGCGCAGCCAGGCGTACTACGGTTCGCTGCAGTTGGACGACAACACGCCGGAAGGCATGCAGCAAGGCATTGCACTGCTGTCGAGGGCTGCGGCGCAAGACGATTTCGTGGGCCAGTATTTCCTCGGGCAATGCTACGACACCGGACGCGGCGTGCCGCAGGATAAAGCCATGGCGGCGACGCTGTACGAAAAGGCGGCACGCGGCGGAAGCAAGCCGGCGCAGCGTCTCATGGCCACGATGTACGAACGCGGCGAGGGTGTGACGGCCGACCCGGTCAAGGCGACTCAGTGGCGCATGGCCTCGCAAATACGGCCCCCGCGCCCGCGCTGAGTCAGGTCGGCTTGCCGGCCAGGGCCGCGCGGATGGTGCCGACCTTGTCGCGCACCGCGCCGCGCGTTTCGTGCGCGCGCGAGACCACCTGTACATCGATCGACAGCAGGCGCGCCAGTGCCGGCGGCAGCGCGCGGTAAGCCACGCCGATGCGCGAGGTGGCCTGCATCGACTGCGGGCACAGCGCCACGCCCTCGCCCGCCGCCACCTGCGCCAGCAGCATCGTGAAGTCCTTCGGTTCGAGGCGGCGCGGCGCCGCGTAGCCGAAGTCCCTGAAGCTGCGCTCGCACTTGTCGTAGTAGGCGGGATTGTCGGTGCGCGAAAACCAGAACAGGGGCATGGCGCCCAGCGCGGCCAGGTCCACCTCGGCCTGCGCGGCGGCCGGATGCGAGGCTGGCAGGACCACGATCATCGGTTCGCTGCCGACCGTCTCGACCGCCAGGTCATCGGCGGGCGGGACGATATCGCCGACGATTGCCAGGTCGAGCTCGCCGCTGCGGACGCGCTCGACCAGGCGCTTCGACCAGGCACGTTCCAGCGCCCGTCCGCCGGTGAAGGCCGGGTCGGTGACGAGCGCGTTCAGTCCCGGCATCAGGGAATGATTGATCACGCTGGTCAGGCCCATGCGCACGGTGGCCGCATCGTCATCGTGAACATCGGCCTTCACGCCGGCGACCGCCGCCTCCAGCGCCAGCAGGATCTTGTGGGCCTGGTCCTTGAAGGCTTCACCGGCCGTGGTCAGGCTGACCCGGTGGGTGTCGCGCACGATCAGTTGCACCCGGAGCAGGTCTTCCAGGCCCTTGATCTGGCGCGACAGCGGCGGCTGCGACATGTTCAGCAGCTCGGCGGCACGGCGGAAATTGAGTTCCTGCGCCACCGCGAGATAGCACTGCAAGGTCCTGGTGCTGGGTAAGTGCTTCGACAGCATGAGCATGACAAGGTCTCCGGGACCGGTTCTTCGTTGCCTATTATCCCATCCTTGCGCTGCGGCGGTCAGCCCGGGGCCAGCGCCGCCTCGCGCGCCATGCCACGCCGCGCCAGGATCGCGCCGAGACGATGCGAGGCGACGCGCAGCACGTCGCTGGGATTGAACACTGAGGGACCGGATGGCGCGCCAAGTTCGTCCAGCAGGCCGCGCCCCAGCCGCACGAGCCGGCGGTAGCCATCGCCCAGCCAGGGTTCCCACATCGATCCAAGCGGCTGTTCGAGAATGTTCCCCAGGCCGTACAGGGGACCAAAGCCGAAGCTGACCGGATTGACCGTGCCATCGGGTTCGAGCACCAGCACGCCGAGCAGGTCGGCCGGCCGCGCGTGGGCGTCGCCGGCATCGGCGGCACGGGCATAGATCATGCAGGGCCGCGCGATGACGCAATTGCGGTGCACCAGGTCGGTGTGCACGCCCATCTTCCCGGCGTACGCCGCCGCCAGCAGCGTGCCGGCCAGGTACAGCAGGTTGGCGTCGTCGGGGCCGAGCACCGCGTCGGCCATGGTGGTGAGCGCGCGGCCGGCCGCCGAGATCGGGTGCAGCTGGAGCGCCGCCGCGCCCTGGTCGCAGGCCAGCGCGGCCAGTTCATCGATATCGTCCAGGTTCTCGCCGCTGACGCCACAGACGATGTGAAAGCCGATGCCGGCGTCGGCCAGCAGGCGGATGCTGTGCAGCACGCCGGCGAAGGCGCGCGGCCGGCGGCGCAGGGCGTCGTGGGTGGCGCCCAGGCCGTCGATGCTGACCGCCACCGTATCGACTTGGCGCAGGATGTCCAGGTTGCCCCGGTGCGGCACCAGCAAGCCGTTGGTGATGAGGGCCGTCTGCATGCCGCAATCCTTCGCCAGCGCCACCACATCGGCCAGCCACGGGTAGAGCAGCGGCTCGCCGCCCGAGATGGCGAGCCGGGTGTAGCCCCACGCCGCCGCCTGCCGGATCGCGCCGCCGGCCTGCTCGAAGCTGAGCAGGCCGGCGGCGTGCGGGGCGCTGTCGGAATAGCAGTGCGCACACGCCAGGTTGCATCTGCGCAGAGGATGCAGGTGGAAGATGGCGCTGGCGGTCGGGCCGGCGCCATGCGTGGCGGCGGGGTTCATTTCAGGCCGACCCGGACATGCATGCGCCAGAGATCGCGCATCGGAATGCCGTAAGGGAAAATCTCGATATGGCGCAACTCGGGATGCTTCTGGATTTTCATGATCGCCTCCTCCAGCCCGGCCATCGGCACCGAGGTTTTCAGGACCAGGGCGTCGGGGTTGAGTATGCCGTCCGGGAAGATGTCGTCGAATTTGAACCCCATGTCATGCAGCTCGGCCACCGAATCGGTGAGGCCGGCAATCTGCTCCTTGGTGTAGTGATGACGCAGGCGCGCCGTCAGCGCGGTGCTCAGGTCGGTTGGCTTAGACATGTGCGGGCTCCATGATGGTTGTGGTGATCAGAACGGAAAGATCGGACAGCAGTTTCAGTACGGCATCGTATTTGTCGATGGTAAAAACCAACAATTGCAGTGCGTCGGTCAGGGCCTTGCTACGCGCCACCGTCTCGGCCGACGGCGGCCGGACCTGGATTCGTTCTTGAAGGATGTCGAGGATGGCGTTGTTGACCGTGTTGCGGCGCTCGCGCAGCTTGGCCAGCACCATGTACACCTTCGCCCGGTCCTTCAGGCTGGCGGTTTCGTATTCGATGGTGACGTCGGCGATGGCGCGCTGCAAAATGGTTTCGACGCTTTGCAGCCAGGGTAATGCTGAGTCGGACATAGTGTTCTCCTAGTGGGTGGATGGATTGACTGCGGTGCTCACCACGGCGTCGGCGCTCTGTGGGAGCTCCTTGGCGGTGGCGGAGGCGATATCGGTTGCCGCAGCCTGGTTCTTCTTTGCTTCTTCGCGCACCTCTTCAAAAAACGATGCCGCCAGCGCGGCGCGCTCGGCGAACGGCAATTCCTTGCCCAGTGCACCGAACGCCTTGCCGGTCGCGCCGAGCGCCTCGCCCAGCGGAGGAAGCGGCGTGACCAGCTGGCTGATCAGTTCCTCGACGTGGGCCACGCCCGCTTCCTTGGCCGACACGGCGGCGCCCAGCAATGCCACTCTGCTGCGCAACTGCCTGAGTGCCGCCAGCCGTTTGGCCTGGCCGCTGAACTCATATAGCTGGTCGTCGCCAGGCAAGTCGAGCAGGCGTGCGTTGAAGCCCTTGATGTTGTCGCTCAGTTGCTCCTTGCGCATGTCGTCGACGGCGGCCTGGCGCCTGGCGTACAGCGCCAGCTCCTGCTTGAGCTGGGCGCTCAGGGACAGGCCGTGCTGCGCTTCTTCCAGCGCTACCGGTGAGGTGGCGCAGCCCGCGAGCAGCAGCGCGGCCGTCATGCAAGGTAAAAAGCGGATCGTCATTTGTTCACTCCTTGTCCAATCCAGAGCAGGGACAGCGCCTGGACCAGGTCTTTGTAATCGGACGCTTTCTGGCCCGACGCCGCGTACGCCACCGCCTGTCCCGCAGTGGCATCGATCAGTACCGCCCATTGGCCGGCGTTGGCCTGGGCGAAAGCGAGCTGCCGCTCGCGCTTGAGGTCGCGGCGCAATTCTTCCAGCCGCAAGGTACGGGCGCGCTGGTCGCCGATCGCATGGGAATAGCGGCCGGCGGCGTCGTACAGTGCGGCCCGGCTGTCGGCGTCGTCGCAAGGAGGATTAACCTTCACCGCAGGAAAGGCGATGGCGTCGACCAAGCGCATGCTCCTGTAGCAGCCCTTGAGTGAGTCGAGCCGTGAGCGCGCCACCAGCAGCTCGACTGCCTCGGCCACCCGGGAGGCCTGGGCGGCCCGCACCAGTTCAATATCCTTGCGAACCAGATCGGCCTGGACCGTGGCCAGGTCGGCCCGGTTTTTCTCCAGGTCGCGCCGGATCAGCAGACTCATCGGAACCAGCGGCTTGTCCAGATCGGCGAGCACCTGCACATCGTCGGCGACGCGGGTGACCAGGACCGCCGCCAGTTCGGCGCGGCTGGCGTCCTTGCCGGGATCGGCGCTGGTGCCCAGCCTGCGCAGGATGGCGTCGATGCGCTTGACGCGGTCGTCGGCAAGCGCCTCGTTGCCGAGCACGTTGTTGAGCGTCGCGATCTGTGCCAGCGCGGCGCGCACTTTTTCGCCGAGCACGGTCAAGCGCACGGAAGGCGCAGTTCCGGGCTGGCTGGCGCGCACCGCCGCCGCATACGCCTCCAGCGTGGCGCGGTACTGTGCCATCAGGGCGTCGGCCTCGGCAGCCAGGGCCGCGTGCTGTCGATCGAGAGCGACGGTGTTGTTGGCGCTGGTGAGCAGCGTGCCGGCCGGTAGCGTGGCGATCAGCGCGTCCTGCTCGCCTGCGAGCCTTACTTCGCTTGCGCACAGCTTGCCGAGCTCGCCAAGATACTCGGCGGCATACTTGCTCAACTCGCCGCTACCGGCAACATTGACTGCGCGGCAGGATGGCGCATCGGCGCCTTCCGCCTTGAGCAGTTTGCGGTAGGCGGCTTGCCTGGCCCGGTTCGCCTGCAGCTCCGATGACAAGCTCTTCCATCGCTTCATCACGCCCAGGAACGCCTTGGCATCCGGCACGGTAGCCAGTTCCTTGAGCTGTTCGTCCAGCATCGAATAAAACGTCACCGCATTGGCGTCCTCCTTGGCGAGGGAAGCGTCCAGCAGCAGCACCAGCGCGCTGTCGACCTCGGCACTGCGGCCGGCGGCGATGCTATCGATGTCCGCCTTGAGCAGTTTCTTGCGCTGCTCATGCATGGCCGCGAAATAGCCGTTCAAGTCCACTTTCACCCACGCCGCTTTCAGGTCCTTGCCTTGCTGGTCGCGCTTCTCGCTGTACAGGTGCATCCCGGCGCAGCCCGATAGCGCCAGGCACAGCGACGCGCAGCCAAGCCGATGAAAAGTATTCATGTTGATTCCCTTGTCCGCATCCGATGGAAGGCAGTCCGGTTGGCATCGCAGTCCGCCGCCCGGTAGCTGGAGCCAGTATAGGAAGTTGCACCAGCGTGCGAAATTGTCCGAATGGCCAGTCCGAGGGCCCATTCCGAATGGACAATGTGCTAGCCTTACGGGGTCAACTGGCCATTCTGGCCAGTACCGGACTGAGCACTAGTCCGGACGATGTCCTCAAAGGAGCCCGTCGTGCGCTTGCTGCTTGTCGATGACCACAAGATGTTCACGGAAAGCCTGACCATGGCGCTCGACCGCCTGCAAAAGGGCAACACGCTGTTGGTCGCGCAAAGCCGCGAGGAAGCGCTGGACTACGCCAGCGCCGGCCAGCGCTTCGAGGTGATTTTGCTCGACCTGCACATGCCCGGCAACGACGGCATGGACAACCTGGCCATCCTGCGCAAGGCTTACGATACGGCCTGCATCGTGATCGTCTCGGGCGAGACCGATCCGCGCATCGTGTTCCAGACCATCGAGCATGGTGCCGCGGGCTATGTGTCCAAGGCGTCCGACCTGAACACCTTGCTGGAGGCGCTCGAAACCGTGCTCAACGGCGGCGTGGCGCTGCCGAGCAAGCTGCCGCGCCCGCAATTTCCCGGCGCACAGCCGCCTGCGCGCCCACCGCCTGCGCACAATGCGGTGCTCGACGCACTGTCGCCGCGCCAGCGGGAAGCCCTGTTCAGCGCGATTCGCGGTCAGAGCAACAAGGTGATCGCGCGCGAAATGTGCGTGACCCCGAGCACGGTCAAGCATCACCTGGCCATCGCGTTCAAGGTGCTGGGCGTACTCAACCGCACGGCGGCGGTGTACGAGGCCAACCGCCTGCAACTGTTCCCCGACACGGAGTCAAGCCAGCCCAGCTACCGCGCGCCGGAGCGCACCCACAGCGCCTGCTAGGGCGCGGCGCGGTCGAAGGTGCAGACGATCTCCCAGCGGCCGCCGCGCTGCTCGGCCGTGACCAGCGCGAAACCGTCGCCTTTGGCATACACCACCTCCTCCACCGTACAGTCGAAGCGGCCGGAAAACGCGCCGGCCGGGTCCGCAAAATCGAAGGCGTCCCCGCTGTCGGCCAGGTCTTCCGCGATCGAATTGGCGAACGGATATGGCGCGTACAGGGCCGAACTGTGAAACGAGCGGATCGTGACCGCCGGCCCCGCGCCGGGCGGCTGGACCAGCAAGGTTGCCGTGCACGACAGATGCTCGTCGCCGGAAAGGAACACCACGTTGCGGATGCCATGGCCGCCGATGTGGGCCAGCAAGCGCTGCATCGACGCCGGGTAGCCATCCCAGGCGTCCGAGCGCAGGCAGTGCGCACCCGGCCCGCCATGGACGGCGCGCAGGCGGCGCGGCACCAGGATCGATGGCGAGGCGATGAACTTGGGCCGCTCCGGATCGGCCCGGTGCTGGGCCAGCAGCCAGTCGAGCAAGCGTTTGAACTGGCGCTCGCTCATGATGGAGGCGCTGCCGGCCGTGGTCGCGGAACGCGGCTGGCGTTCGGTACGGGTGTCGGCGATGAAGAAGGAAAAACCGTGCAGCGGCGTCCCCGTCTCCAGGCAGTGCGGCGCCTGCGCCGCCCCCAGCGACGGCACCAGCGCATTGGTGCGCTGGAAACGCAGGTAGCCCGCGCGGCCCGCCGTCAGGTTGGGGTCGACCCGGCGCGCATGGGCCAGCGGTTCCCAGTTATCCATGATCTCGTGATCGTCCAGCATCATGAAGGTGGGCAGGCGCCGCATGACCGACTTCACGTGTTCGTTCGCGAACAGCTTTTCGTAGGGCTGCACATAGCGGTCGTCCAGCGCGCTCGGATCGAACAGGCCGGCCGTGGCGTCGCTGTAGATCTGGTCGCCCAGCAGCAGCAGGAAGGCCGGCAGCGTGCCGTCATCGCTGTCGAGCCGCCTGGATAGACGCCCAAAGGAAGCGAACGCCGGTTCCTCGTCGAGCATACCGGCCGGGTACTGGCAACTGCCGATCGCAAAGCACAGGCGCGCCGGCTGCTTGCCGATGGCCCCGGTGTCGAAACCGAGCAGGCCCGGCACCAGCGTCGCCGCCAGGCTGGCCGCCAGTTCGCGCTCGATGCTGCGGACAATATCGTCGAAGGTCTTGTCGACGAAATCGAGCAGCTCGGCGAGGATCGCCGCCAGCGTGAGCGGCTTGCCCGGCAGGATGGGCGGGCTGGCCATGGCGCGCCGCCCGCGCAGCAGCCCCATCAGCTCCCTGCCGCGCAAGGACGGATGGAGGAACTGCGGCAAGTCCACCCTGTTATCCCAGAAGGTCGGCTTTTCGTCATAGAAGAGCAGCATCAGCAACCCGTCCGCGCCATCCGGCCGCGCCGGCGCGAATTGCATCCAGCCATTGTCGTCGCCGGCGCCGGCGTACAGCTGCAGGCCGCGCCACATGGCGGCCTTGGGCGAATCGCCGGCCGTGCCAGACCATATGCGGTAGTGTTCGCCATCGACCTTGACCGGAATAAAGGCGACCAGCAGCGCGCGCGTGTATGCCGGGTCCGATCCGGCCCCGACCTGGAAGCCGTGCGGCGTGTCGACACTGGTGCGTACCGGCCCGCTCCAGGGCGTGCGCAGCGACCAGCGGTCGGCGCTGGGCGAGTCGCTCGTCTTGTATTGCGCCAGCGAGGTCGATTCCGGTCCGATGAACGCCTCCACGGCCGCGAACACCTTGCGCGCGTCGCGCCCGATGAAGCAGTCCTGGTGGCCGAACCCTTCCATTGGCCGGGTGACATAGGCGAACAGGGTGTCCTTGAACATGGCATCCATGCGGCCCAGGGTGGCCGGATCGGACAAGCCGTTGTCCAGGCCGTGCACGCTCATGGTATCGAAGATCCAGCGCTTCTTGATGTCCTCGCGCGACACGTATACATTGCGTCCGGCGCGATTGGTGATGGTTTTCAGGCGCGCGAAATGCATGGCCTGCGATACCGTTTCGATGCTCAGCGGCCCGAAGAAATCGTCGATATGGTCGAGCACCGGGCGGTCCACATTGCACAGGCTGAAGTCGCGCCCGTAGAGCGCGTCCATCCGGTGGCGCGTGCGCACAAAATCGGCCTTTCCCCATGGCCACCACGGGTTTTCAAGGTGAAATTCTTTCGTTGGATACGGGGTGGTGGCCAGCAGGCGGTCGATTACCTCGTCCATGAGGCCTGGTTCGCCGTCGATCCGGAACGCGAAATCACGCAGCGGCAACAATTGGCGCAAGTAGCCGAGCAGATAGGCGCGGAAAATATTGGCCTGGCTGAACACCACCAGCGGCCCCACCTGCGACAATACCAGGCGCCGGATACTGCCATTCATGGCCCGCCGCTCCGCCGCAAAGCGCTCCCCTGCGCGCGGCTCGGCCAGGATAGCCATGCTGATCATGGCCGCGCCCATGCAGTGGGCGACCACGTCCAGATAGCCGAAACCGCTGGCGCGGCAGATATGGTCGATCGCGACCGGGATGTCGGCATGCGCCGCATCCTCGAATGACCACGGGTGGCGCGCGTGCGGCATGCCGCTGCTGGTACGCAGGTCGACGATCCAGATGTCGCGTTTTCGCTTCCACAAATAGCTGGCCAGGTTGGGCTTGACCTGCGGATGGGCAAAAGTGGTACCACTCGCGCTGTAGCCGTGGATCATGACCACCGGCGGGCGATCCGGGTCCTGCTGGTCGCAGCGGTAGCGCGTCAGGCGCACATGCACGGGCGTGCCGTCAGGCAACTGGTCGACTTCGAGTTCGCTGATTTCCGGATGCGGCAGCCCGGGGATGATGCCCGGCAGGCGCGCCGGCACGCGCATCGGCGTCGCATCGGGCTTGCGCAGGCTCCACACGTGAATGGTGAGCAGCAGGCGCAGCAGGTAGGCGCCGAGCGCGACCACATCGGCCAGCGCGGACGGCTGGTCCTGCTGGTCCAGGATGCGGAACAGCGGCACGTTTTCACGCACCAGGAAATTGGTGTCGAGCTCCAGCTCGGGCCGGGTGCCCGTTCTCAGGCAGGGGAAGGCGCCCAGCTCCATGCGCATCAGCTGGTTCCAGGGGTTCGAAGCACGGGCGTAGGTGAAGCGCTTGGTGCCGAGCATCGGCTGGCCGCTGAATTTGCCGGCGTCCAGGCGCGCGCCGGCCACGTCGGCGGCGCCGATCACGAGGGCGTACTCGAACAGGCGCACTTCGCCGGCGTGCGAGGCCACGGCCATGGCGTTGTCGTAGCGCGTGCGCACGTCGCCCCACAACTGGCGCGCCGTCGCGCGCGTGAACGACAATCCGCCGTGCGACAAGCGCTCGGCGCCCCACTGCCATAAGTCGCGCAAGCCGCGGTTGAGCAGCCAGGGCCGCAAACTGTTGGAGCGGCGCTGCTGCGGCGTGGATGCTTCCCGATGGAAGAAATGCAGCGTCCCCGCCACGCCGGCCTTGAGCAAGGGTGGCGGCGCCATCTCGCCCGGCACGTCGCGCCGCAGTTTCCAGTCGTCCCACTGGGTGGCGTCGAAGATTTCCAGCGTGCTGGTCGCGGGATCGACCTGCAAGGCACGCTTGATGGGCGCCGCTTTGCCGCCCTGCGGCAGCACCAGGGCGGCCAGGTCGATGGTGGAAAAATGCAGGCTCAGCTCGATTACGCAATGCAGCTTGACGCCACGGCGGTCGACCAGCGTGGCCGGGCCGGACATGCGTTCGATGAACTCGGCCGTGGTCAGGCGTGGTGTCTCGGGTTCCTGTTCTGGCCGGAAGCGCGGCCGGATCACCGGCGACGGCGCGGCGGCCGGCGCCGTACTCCACCCCCATTTCCGTTTCAGCTTGTCGATCGCGCGCAGCGCCAGCGCCGTGATGGTCAGGGCCGGATTGACCCCGAGCGCGCCGGGCAGGATGGCGCCGTCGAGCACCATCAGGCCGTCGTACACGGCGCCGTCATCCCCGGCCTGGGCGCGAAACACCTCGCCGCAGTCGTTGACGACGCCGTCCAGCGCGTTCGCGCCGATGGCGCAGCCGCCCAGCGGATGCACGGTCAGCAAGGGCCCGCGCCGCTTCGCCAGCAGGAATTCCATCGATTCGGGCAACATTTTCCACAGCGGATTCGGGAGAATGGTGCCGTTCGGACCGGGCCCGGGATTGGCGCTGTCCGGCGCGCCGCCAAGCGCGCGCACCTGGTCCTCGAACAGGGGATGATCGCGCAGCCCCGGCCAGCGTACCCGGATCGCGCCGTCGCCGCTGGCGTCGTCCTTGCCGCCGACCAGTTCGAGCGCGCCGCCGGCGCCGTCGTCGCCCATCACGGCCAGCAGCGCACTGCGTCCCAGCCGCTCGGGGTCGAGCGCGCACGGGTCGCGCTCGCCAGGCAGGCCGCTATGCGCGCCGCCATCGCGCCGGCCGAGTTCATGCAGGCTGTTGGCGGTGGTGGCCATTTCCTCGAACAGGCGGCGCAAGGGGCCCGGCACCGCCATGTCCTCGACCAGCAGGTCGCCGAAGCGGCCGGGCAGGTCGACCATGCCGGTGATCGTCGGCCCGACCTGGCGCTCGCGCGGCGGCACGTTCTCGTCGGCCACGCCATTGACCTGGTCCGGGCCATCGTAGGCGACCGCGATCATGTCGCCGTTGCTGGAAAACTTTTGACCGATTGCCGAGGAGAACTTCAGCTCCTCGCACTGGGAGCGCAGCAGGATTTCGGTGGAGCCGAAGGTGCCGGCCGCCAGGATCAGCTTGCGCGCCCGGATCTTGTACGGCAGGTCGCGCCGCGCGCGCAGATGGGCGTCGGTATAGGTGACGTGGACGCACCAGGCGCCCAGCCTGGCGTCGCGCTCGATGCGCAGCACCGTGGCCCCGGTGTAGAGTCTCGCGCCCTGCTTCCAGGCCTGGTACAGCAGGTTGGTGTCGAGCGACTCCTTGGCGTTCAGGTTGCAGCCGGTGGCGCAGTCGCCGCACATGGCGCAGGCCGACAAGCCCACGCCGCCGGCGCTGGCGCGCTCGCCCATGGCGACCGTGATCGCGGCCGGGCTGAACACGCCATCGTTCGGTTGCAGCCGGCCGGCCATCTTGCGCAGGGCCTCGTATTTGGCGGGCGCCGGGCCGGCGTGCTTCTCGATGGTATTGGCCGCGCCGCCGACCCGCGCACCCAGGGCGTCGAGCGCCGTGACGAAGTATGGTTCCAGCTCGCCCACCAGCGCAGCCAGTTTTGTGAGCGGCGCCCCGCGCGGGCGCACCATGACGCCCGCATTGATCAGCGATCCGCCGCCCAGGCCGTTGGCGACCAGCGCGCTGACGTCGCTGCCGACGCGCACATCGAACAGGCCCTCGCGCTCGCCGCCCGGGGCGGCCCCGTTGGACGTGCTGAACCGCACATGGCCGGCCAGCTCGCTCATGCGGCCGGGGAAGGCACCCGGCAGGTATTCCTTGCCGCGTTCGAGCACCCAGACCGTCACCGGCTTGCCATCCTTGGCGCTCCCGGCCAGTCCGGCCGCCGCTACCGCGCCGCCGTAGCCGCTGCCGACGATCAGCACGTCGACATCGACGGCCGGCTCGCCCTCCTCTCTCAGCGTGGAAAACAGCTGTTCGACGCCTTGCGAGAGCCATGCCGGCGCCCGCTTACCGCTGTTCGTCTGGTCCATGGCAGGCGCTCGCTTGAAGTGCGCTGGCCTCGTTCAGGGCTTGCCTGAGGACGTCGGCAGCGACGGGTTTGTGAAGCAATGGAAGGCCGGCGCTGTTCGCTTCGCGCAGGCGGTCGGGTGCGGTATCGCCGCTGATCAGGATGGCGGGCAGGCGCGGGTAGAGCTGGCGCAGCGCCGCCACGGTGGCCAGGCCGTTGTCGCCGTCGCGCAGGCGAAAATCGACCAGCAGCAAGTCCGGACACCAGTGCGCGCCTGCCGCCAGCGCTTCGGCGGTGCCGCCGGCCAGCGTGACTTGCGCGCCCATGCCTTGCAGCAAGGCTTGCATGCCAGCACGCACCGAGGCGTCGTCGTCGACCACCAGCACATGGCGGGCCGCAATCGGGGCGGCCGGCGCGGCGGCCGGGCGTTCGGCGCTGCGCTGCTGGCCATGCTGTTCGCAGACCAGGTAAAAGCTGGTGCCGACGCCCGGCAGCGACACCATTTCCAGGCGCAGGCGCAGCAGGTCGGCCAGGCGGCGCACGATCGACAGGCCCAGGCCAAGGCCCTTGCTCTGGTCGCGCTCGGAATTGCCGAGCTGGTAAAACTCCTCGAACACGCGGTCGTGCTCGGCGAGCGGAATGCCACTGCCGCTGTCGACCACGGCCAGCACCACCTGCCCGCCCTGCCCGTCCAGGCTCAGGCTGACCGTGCCGTGGGCGGTGTACTTGACGGCGTTGTCGACCAGGTTGCACACCAGCCGGCCGAGCAGCACTTCATCGGTCACGATCAGCGGTGCGCAGCCGCAGTCGAGCGTCAGCTGCAAGCCCCTGGCCTGGGCGGCAGGCAGGTATTCGTCGAACACGCAGGCGAGGAAAGGCGCTACCTCCAGTTCCGCCGGCCGGACCTGGACGATGCCGGCGTCGAGCTTGGAGACGTCGAGCAAGGCATCCAGCTGGCCCGACAGGGTTTGCAGCGCCTGCCCCATGTGGCGCGCGATGTCGCGGCTGGCATCGTCGAGCGGCTGCATGCCCAGCGCGCCCGCGAACAGGGAGAGCGCATGCACCGGCTGGCGCAAGTCGTGGCTGGCCGAGGCCAGGAAGCGGGTCTTGGCGCGGTTGGCAGCCTCGGCCGCGCTCAGCGCTGTGTTGAGCTGCGCATTCAGGCTGGCCTGCTGCAGGCGGATCTCGAACGATTCGCGAAACAGGCGGAACGAGTCGCTGGCCAGGGCGATCAGCACCGCGCCGAACAAGGCCAGGATGAGCGCGGTGGCGCCGCCGATCCAGCCGCCGTGGCCCATCAGCGCCCATTGGGCCACCAGCGGCGCCATCACCGGCAGCAGGAAGGCGAGAAACACCGGGCGGTAACCGGCGGTGGTGGCGACCGAGCCGGCGCACAGCCCCACCAGCAGCAGGGATTGGATGGCGCGCTGAAATTCGGGCAGCGCCGTGAAAAACAGGAGCGAGAGCGCGTGCGTGCAGCCATTCAGGGCGCTCAGGGCGATGCAGATTTGCAGGCGGCGCGCGTCGCTCAGGTCGGCCAGCGCCGGCAGCCGCCCCAGGATGACCCAGCGCGCCACCAGTACCAGCGCCACCAGCAACAGCCAGGCGCCAAGGTACAAGGTGGGGACGCGTCCCCACGCCAGGGCGGCGATCATGACGGCGCCGAGGAAGACCGGGACGGGCACGCGGCGGCCCTGGCGCGCGAGCAGCCGGAGGAGCTCGGCTTCGAGGCTGTGTGCGGTTGCATCCCTGACTTCTGACGTCATCCAAGCCACCCCTTAGCGAAAGCATGACAGGCGCAGTGGCGCCCCCGGCGGCGCGAATCTCATGACATTACAGTAAGCCGTTTGAAAAGCCAACTGGCCAATAGGCCAAGCCGGAAGGAAACGCGCGCGGGGCGCTCACCAGCCCATTGCCGCGTGACGCGGATGCACGAATCGCCGGGTCGGCGCTAGTTCGTCGGCAGCATGGCTTTGAGGATAGAACTGGCCTGCTTCGCCAGCGGGCCGGCAGTGCTATCGAGCTGCGCCGCCGCCTTGGCCGTATCCTGGAGGCGCCTATAAAATAAGGTCGCCATGCCAAAGGCGCCAGAGCTGCAGTTTTCCTGCGGATCGTAGCGCCATCCTCCAGTCTGTGCCTGTAGCACGCAGCGCCTGGTTGCCGGGACGCGCAGCCACAACAAAGCCCTCAAGTCATCCTTCGCAAGTTGGGTGAAGTTGCTGTGTCCCAGCCAATCCGACTGCGCCTTGGAGGCATCGACCACGTCCAGATACGGCTGTGACTTGACGCCGCCATCGCGGTCGCCTGCACGCCGCAAATTATCCGTATTGAACAGTCCGGCGCGAATCAATTCCGACAGACTGAGAGGAATGTCGCTCCCTGCCGTGTATAGCGTCATTCTGTTGGTCTGGCTGAAGGTTTTGCCGACCATGGTTTCGAACTCATTGCTTTCCACGTCGGGGGAGGCGAAGATCACGCTATCGAAGCGCCATTTTTCTCCACTGGAGGGCAAGAGCTGCAACGCTTCCAGCAGCAAGCGGTTGCCCATCGAGTGGGCGATGACGTAGACGCTCTTGGCGCCAACCGAGCTGGACACGTCCACCAGCAATTCTTTCAGCGCATCCTTATTGATCAAGGCATTCGATTCATCCATATCCGCGACGTACTTGAGCACGTTTTTCTTGGAGGGCCAGGCGTAGGAGACCACGCTGCCGTCGATTTCCAGATCGACGGCCAGCATACCCGCCGTTTCCATGCCATCCTGGAACGATTGATTGAAGCCATGGATGTAGATGAGCGATTCCTTGCGCGCGGATGCCTTCATTCTCTCCGTGATGGCCTTCAGGAAGCCGGCCTTGCCGTCATAAAGGGAAATCTCCTTCAGGAACAGATGGCGGTTCGGATCGGTGCTGAAGTCCAGCTTCAGGATCGATGCGTGCGGAATGTCGCCGCTTTCGCGCTGGCGCGGAACGCTGACGTACGAAACGCCATAGCTGCTGGTACCGGCGCGCTGCGTGCCGAAATAGGCCTGGGGATCGTCGTTACCTGTTTTCTTCCGGGTGGTCTGGAAAAAGACGGGAACCAGTTGATAGGGCTTCGATTCCAGCGCGGGCGGAGCGCTCGCCAATACACTGATGCCCTTGATCGAGGCTGGCGCCACCTTCTTCAGGTATTCTGCCTTCTTATTGAATTGATCGGCCCGGGGAGCATCGCCTTTTGCCGCATAGATCCGTCCCAAATCGCGCATGATGAAGCGGCTGGCCGGGTCGTCGGGACCATACACGATATCGGACACTCTCATCGCGTCGGTCAGCAGCGTGAGAGCGCGGGCCGGCTCCCTGTAGCGCAGGCACACGCTCGCCACCAGACGCAATACAGGGATCAACCTGGCGCCGTCCTTGCCGTAGAGCTCACGCGCTTCATTCACTACCGTTGTTGATAGCGCCAGCGCGGCGTCCTTATCAGGCGTCTCATTGTTCAAGTAGCGTTCGAGGGCGTCGAGCTTGAGCTTGAGCTTGAGCACCATGTCCCGTTCGTCCTGGTTTTTTGGCGCCGCCGTCGCGATGATGTGCATCAGGGTAGCGGTAGGCACCTCACCATACTTGATATTGTTCTTGATAATGATATCCGCCACTGTCGGTGCGGCCTGGGCGAAACACATGCCACTAAAAAACAGGGCTGCGACAGCTTGCCGTGCACAGGTATTCGCATTCCGCCTGCGAGATGAGTTCATGCCCTGCTCTCCTTTATGTATAGAACGCCGACGTCAAATTCAGCGGCCCGAACCCACCAGCGTAAATTGGGACCAATACGCAGGGTGGGCCCACACATATCGATCGCCTGCGGCGCACGCCAGGGAATCCTTTGCGCACCGGACATCGGCTGCGGCCATTTGCAGAGCCCTTGCGCTGGACTTCTTGCCGTCCCTGACATGCTGCAGGAAGTACACCGCGAAGTCTTCCGCGACAGCCGGATCAACCGGTAGATTCGTGGCCACCACTGAATCCGCACCTGCGAAGAAAAATGAATTGACCAGTCCTGCATAGGGCTGCGCATTGTCAATCGTTTTGCCGCCCGCCGTCTCGCACGCAAGCAGCATGATCAGCCTGAGCGACAGTTTCAGCGCCATCACCTTGGTCGGATCAAGGAAATCGGCGAGGTCAGCCTGGCTGGTGGGCGCCAGCAAAATGGCCGGCTCCTGCGTTCCATATCTTGCGCTCTGGCCCGCAGCCAGTGCATGGGAGTTGATCAAGGCGATATCCGCACTCGACAGGCTTGCGCCATTGCTGGCCGCGAGCAGGCCCGCATAGTTGGCATAGGCACGCAGCAGTGGCGCCGGATCGCTGGGCTTGCGGACCCTGTCGAGCAAGCTGGCGGTGTCGGGCATCGGTGACAGACGAAGGTCGGTCAGCATGTGGCTCGATACCTCCGGGTCGCCGACGCCGAGCAATCTGGGATTCTGCTGATTGTTCCCGACGCCGGTTTTGAGCAGCGAGTGCACCGAGGGAAGCGAAACAAAGGCAAGCCTGTCTCCCAGCCACTGCAACTGGCGATATGTCGAGAAGTCAACGGTCGCCTGGGCCGGCGGTGTCGATGTCACCAGCGCGGAGAATGGAATCAGGGCCAGATCTTCACCGGCCACCAGATAGACAGTGCGTGCACCGCCAAGCCAGGTCTCGACGGGCTTGAACAATTGCTTGTAGAGCTGCCAGGCGACGTCGGCACGATAAGACGGAGGCAAGCGGGTACTCTGCTGCGAAAGAAAATTGATACTTCCTTGCAGTGCGGCCACGGCACTTTTCATCTCCGTGCGCGAGACCTTGGCCGACAGGACCCTGGCAGAATCTTGCCGCACTACGACGGATACCAGTCTCTCATCAAACAAGGTCAATAGCATGGCCGCGTCGTCCGCTTTCAGCGTCTTTTTCACCTGCTCCAGGGTGGCAATACTTTGATTCCTGAGTTCTGCATAGGTCGCGAATTCCGCCGGATGATCCATCATGCTGGATAACATCTTCTCAAGGCCGGCAGCGCTGCCCTTGGAAATCAGCTTCAGCATGTCCGATAAGTTAAGCTCCTTCGCCGGCGCATTCAACTGGTCGGTAAGGCGTGCCATGCCAAGCTCCGCGTCCTGGATACTGTCGCGAACGTCGCTGCTGGCGAAGACGGACCGGGCCGCCGCGGACGATATGCCGTTGTGCGCCTGCATGATGGCGGCTGCCTGCAACAACACAAAGTCGTCGTTGTCGATCCCATTGCCGTGCTGCTGAAACATCCCACTGTCGGTCAGCAAGGCGAAAATGGCAGTATTCAGGGTTTGGCGCTCCTTGCTGCCTTTATTGACGAAATCCTGCCCCAGGCGCTCGACGATGTCTGGACGGGCGAGCAAGCATTTGGCCGCCTTGGCAAGTCGTGTTCGCGCGACGTGATCGCCTGCGAATGCCTTGCTGTAGTCAGGCCAGCTTGCGATAAAATCCGAAGGTGGCAAAGCTTGACGTTGTTCGTTCCTGTTGGATACTTTTACCAACATCTCGCGTGCCTCGTATTCCATGATCGAGCGGACCGCCGCTGCTGGCATCCGTTCGCCCATCCTCAGGCCGATCTTCATCTCAATTTTTCTTAGTAGATATTGGTTGGCGGACATGACCGGATTCGTATCCTGATCCGGCGTGAAGCTCGCAGCCGAGTGGCAGCTGGATAGGATGTTCGCTGCAACAGGCCCGGCAACAATTTGTCGCGAGCCGAATGCGGGGCTGTTCCTGATGGTCTTTGCGAGTTCGCGCGCTTCTTTCAGGTGGTTAGCGCTGTACAGCGCGCCTACTTTCATGAGATCGATGGAGGTGAAGTCAATATTTACCTCGTTTTCTGCAGCGAGTGCGGCCAATAATTCGCGTAGGCCATTGATCGCCAACACCGTAGCATCGTAGTCATTCAGTACCAGGGAACCCAAATACGCCGAAGTGATCAACAATGCTGCGCGCTCATCTTCGGAGAATTCCTCACCCTTGGCGCCGGCCATTGCCTTTGCAATCCGGGGGAAGTTCTTGCCGTCAGCCCTCGCGATCCAGTAGCCGACGGCTTGGGCTTGCATCAAATTGGCGGCAACTCTCTCCATCTCGTCGAATTCCCATTCTCCCTCATCTCCCTCCGTAAAGCGCCGCATGTCCGGTATGTAAGACCTCAATTCCGCAAGCGCTTTTTCCCGTTTCTCTGCCTCTGTTCCCGCCATCGTACCAACGGGCATGATTGCCAGTCGCAGCCGCTGATGTTTGCCGAGTGCTGTATCGAGCTGTTGCAGCGTCGCCTTGTAAGCGGCACTATCACCAAGCCGGTAATAGTTGAAGGCCGTCTGTGTTATCACGGTAAAACAAGCAAAGTTGAAGGCTTCCTCGTCGGCGCAGTAGTGCGCGCGGTACATGCTGCCCAGGCGATTAGCAAGCGCGTAGTTGTTGCCGTAGAACGCGTACAGGCGATAATGCTGGTAGGCTGGCCCCTTGGCTTCAAGCAGGTAAGACATGATGTGTGTATCCAGCGACTCGCCGGAGCTGCGTCCGCTTCTGTGCAATGCCGCCAGCATCTTGTAGAACGTTGTTCCGGTTTGGGCTGCCATATATCGATTGGCGAAGACCGTCGCGGCGACCTCGGTACGCACATTTTTCAGCTCGCCGACAAGATCGTCCAAGTTCTCGCCGCCGAAGGGCAACTCCTCATCAGCGGCTGAAGGCGTTTTGCTTGGATTGGTCTTCGCTAATGCGACCAGGTCGTCGAAAATTTTCATGCCCTGCGAAACCAATTCCGGCCGCACGAAAAACTCCATCCCCATGCTCAGTTCAGCGGAATGAAGCCGGGCGAGCATGGCAGGTTCGTTGATCACTTCCGCATACACCTCCGGTCCGTATTCGATGAGCCCACCCAGCGCATAGCCAGCGTTCTTAATGTCCCAGGCAGTAGGGGCAGGGATGTGTGAAAATTGTTCGAGCCTGGTCCGTAAACGCTCGATGGCATCGCGTTGCCGGCTGTCGGGCGCGTAGTCTTTCATCCCCTCCGCATGAAGCCCCTGCGCCGTCGCCGCGACCTTCGCCGCAACGTCCCTGGTCAGCGCACGAAACTCGGCGTACTTGTCCGCGTCGGTGGAAGCGAGCGCTGTGCAGGCAAACATGAGCAAAGAAAACGAGAGTGCAAAGCGCCACATTTTTTTCTCCCCATCAGAGTCGCGTTCATTCTCACGCTGCGACCCCATCCCATTCGATATGTCGTTTGGATTGCAACCCTTTTGCGAACACATCACATCTGCATCCGCGTCGCCAGTGGCGCGACGCTTATGACATTACAGCAGGCCGTTTTGAAAACCAACTGGCCAATAGGCCAAGCCAACAGGCCAACAAAGCACCTGTGCTCGCCTTCTAAGCTTATGTGAAATGCGTCGTTCTGTTAACGGTAGGCACAATTTATAGTGGCTGCCAACGCACGGCCGCGCGCCGGCGCCCTCGATCACTCAGGAGTACATGGAATGAAGCAACACGGTTATCATCGCGGCCCCACGGGCATCCGACTCAGCATCCTGGCGATGTCGATCGCATCCCTGCACGGCATGGGCTGGGCGCAAAGCGCCGACGCCGGAGCCGAAGCAGCCCCGCCGGCCGTGGTGGTGACCGGTACCCGCGTATCCAACCGTTCCGTGCTGGATACGGCGTCGCCGGTCGACGTGGTGTCGGCCGAGCTGATCAACAATAATGGCGTCACCGAAGTCAGCCA
>NZ_JAQOZV010000082.1:0-23337 GCF_030348125.1 Massilia sp. DJPM01 | reverse complement strand
CGCACCGCCAAGCCGCGAGCGCGCGCCTTCCGGTCAACGGCAAAGGCGTGGATTGGCCGGAACAGGTAAAAGACGAGAGATATGGAGGGTCATGGGCGACGCGGCGGATACTCAGCGTGCGTGCAGCTCGCGGCGGACACATTCCAGATCGCCCCGGTCGAGTGCTTTCCAAAGGATCAACGCAGTTTGTCTCTTGACGCGTTCGAGCTCGACTGGCGGCGCTAGCTCAACGTGATAGTCGGTGTCTTTCCACTGCGAGAATTCAACCCGGCCGGTTTGATAGATATCCAGAACAAACATCGTTCCATCGGCAGGCCCGTAGCGCAGCCATGCGTTTGGATGCTCGTCGTCGCGTGACGAATACACTTCTTTCAGTGCCCGCTCAAGGTCTTTTCCGCTTGGGTCCGGGATATCGCTGCCATAACGGGTGGTAAGAATACAAAATGATCGCTCCGCGCTGATTTCCACCGATTGGGTGGTGTCCTTTGATCTCCGGAACAAACAGTTGGCGATTATTCTGGACACGGGTCGTGTTTCCCGGTCGCGCAATATGCCGCGAACTCGATGCGAGATCGCGGTCAATGCAGGCCCGTCGGGGCCGGCGTCGCGCGACTGCCGCGCATTGCGCAGGCAGAACCAGCCGGAACCAGGCTGCTGGTCCCGGCCGGCCCGTCACATCATCGCAAGCTTACTTTTGCTTGGCCGCTGCATACAGCGGCGCCACGCGCACCTGCATCGACGTGAGCGAGGCGATCCGGGTCTGGTTCGACGGGTGGGTCGACAAGAACTCGGCCGGGCTGGAGCCGCTCGACGCGGCCGCCATCTTTTCCCATACCGACACCGCCGCGCGCGGGTCATACCCGGCACGTGCACCCAGTTCCAGGCCGATCGTATCGGCTTCCGACTCGTGCTCGCGCGAGTTAGGCAGCGAGAACAGGTAGTACGAAGCCTTGTTGGCCAGGTCGACAGTCAATGCCTTGTCCGGTGCCAGCACCTTGGCCAGCGTGGTCACAGTGCCGGTTGCCTTGGCTTCCGACATGCGCTCGCGGCCATGTTCGCGCAGCGCGTGGGCGATTTCGTGGCCCATCACCATGGCGATCTCGTCGTCGGTGAGCTTGAGCTTGCGAACCAGGCCCGTGTAGAAGGTGATCTTGCCGCCCGGCGCGCAGGTCGCGTTGAGCACCGGGGCGTCAATCAGCGCCAGCTCCCACTTCCACTCTGCGGTATCGGCGCGGAACACCGGTACTTGCGCTTGCAGCCGTTTGGCGATGCGGTCCAGGCGATCATACTCGGCGCCGCTGTTGACCAGCCGCCCTGCCGCCCTGGCTTTCTGGTTCTGGCTGCTAAATCCAGACAGTGCCATCGCGTCCACTTCAGCCGCTGGCACGATCATGAACTGCGAGCGCGTGACGCCCACCGTTCCCGGCAGCGTGCTGCTGGCACAACCGGCCAGGGCGGCAAGAACGGCGATCAGGCCAAACCTGGCTTGCACGGTTTTCCTCATTTTGTTACTCCGATTCATGTTGAAAAAATTTCCTAGAATAATTATTTATTGCAAGCATGATGTGACTTAGGTTAACATCATGCTTGCTTAATCATCATAACCGTTAGCCGCCCGCGTTCGTCGCAATGAATTGACTAAACATCACAAAATCATTATGCCAACACACAATACCCCTGCGCGCACGCTTGCTTACCGGCGCTTACACTTGCTAACACCCTATTAACAAGAAATACAAATTTCAATATAGAAATTGAATGCCAACCGTGAAATACTTGATCCGGGATAGGCGCCCAGCGGCCGGGAAAACAGCGCCACGACACGCCCCATCCCTGGCATACGGCTTCCCCTAACGAAAAACAACAAGGAAATCACGATGACTTACCCCACCATAGACTACCTGGGCGTCCTGACCGCGCAAGAAATCGCTTCGGCGCAGCCGCTGACGTTCAAGACCTACGTTCCGAGCGGGACCTATCAGTCCAACTGGGATCTGGAAGCGAGCACGAGCACAAGCCAGCCTTACGCGATCCTGCACGAGCTGTTTTCGTTTACGGCGGTCGAGGATGCCACCTACGATATTTACAGCTTCAGCTTTTTCGACCCCTTCCTGATCCGGGTGTACGACAATCTCGGCCGCGTCATCGCCGTCGACAAGGAAAACGCCGACATTTATGGCATGGACCACCTATCGAAGTTCGTGGCGCCCTATTCGGGCACCATGTACGTCGACGCCGGCTGGCACCAGGGGTACGCGGATAGCCATAAACACGTCTCGCTGTACATCGACGTGGACCTCGACACCATCCCGAAACCGACCAACACCCTCATCGGCACCGACTACACCGACCGCTTCGTCGCCACCAAAAGCAGCGACCTCGTCAACGGCTACAAGGGCATCGACAGCATGGTGTATACCGGCAAGCGCGCCGACTACAACATCGTCAAGAGCGCGGACGTGCTCACCGTCAGCTCGAATCTCAGGAACGAGGGCACGGATGTCCTGCGCAGCGTGGAAAAGCTGGTCTTCGCCGACAGCGTGGCCGACATGCAGTACGGCGAGCTGACCCAGGCCCTGTACATCGGCTACTTCGGCCGCGCCGCCGACGTGGGCGGACTGAAGAGTTTCCAGGACCAGCTGGGCAGCCTCGGTTCGCCCACCAGCGCGACCGACCTGAGCGCCCGCTACGCCAAGGACCCGGCCGTGAAGAAGCTGATCGATTCCTTCGGCACCAGCGCCGAATCGAAGGCACTGTATTCGGGCGATACCAAGACCTTCGTCAAGGCCGTCTTCAATAACGTCCTGAACCGCGACCCGCAGCAGGCCGGCCTCGATTTCTGGACCAAGGCCATCGACTCCGGTTCGCTCACGCGCGCCAACGCCTCGCTGTCGATCCTGGCCGGCGCGCAGACCAATACCTCGGTCCAGGGCATGAACGACGCGCTGCTGGTGAACAACAAGATCAGCGTGGCATCGAACTTCACGTTCGGGCTGGAAACGGATGGCAAGGCCGCCTCGTACAACGGCCTCGGCGCCGCCGCCGTGGCGCGCGAGCTGCTCAAGTCGGTGACCGCCCTCACCGATGCGAACACCTTCCAGAGCACCGTCAAGCTGGCGCTGGGCGCTCTGCCGACCGTGTCGCGCAGCGCCCCGGAGCACACGCATGACCTGCCGCTGGCCCAGTTCGACGGCCCCGCCATCGCCCTGACCGGCCTGGACAGCCATGCGGCGGACCTGGCTTTTTCGGCCTGATCGACGAGGCGCGCGGAGCTACCGCAACCGGGCGGGGCGCCCCGCCGCTCCGGCCCTTGCCAATCCGTCCACCACGTCTGGCGCGCCGTTACCCGGCCAGCGTGACCCGACACCGCCGCCAGCCGGCGCCGCAGGCCTGTGCTTGCCTGGCACGCCAGCGCCAGTCGCTTGCAAGTCAGTGCGCAAAGTTTCCAAGAGTAACTAACAATTGCATTGTGAGCATAATGTCGCGTACACTGCGATGTTTAGCGCAAGTCCTCGGTCTGGCTGGCCATTCTCAAACTGCCTCACGCCGCGCCAGCGGCCTTCGCGCCTCCCGCCGGGCAGCCTTGGGAAGCGCAGGCCAGCGACCAGCCGATCATGCTCACCGGCATACGCAGCAGCGTCAACGGCGCCGCCTCGCCGGCCTGAACCTCCGCCCCACCATGAATGAAACCCAATTCCAATGACATACAAGACGATCGACAGTCTGCCAGACCTGAGCGCGGCGCAAATGACGGCGGCCCAGATGCTGGCCTTCCCCCCCCCTGAGCATCCCGATCACGGTCGCAGCCTGGGACGTCCGCATCGATTTCACGGATTTCCAGATGCGCACGCCCGGGGACGACGTGCTTTCCTTCAGCGCGATTGCCGGCATTTCCTACGATATCTTCAGCCGTAGCGGGCGCGCCGCCGACGTCGCCGGCCTGAACAGTTTCCAGACCCAGCTCACGGCCCTGGGCGCGCCCGCCAGCGTGGGCGAGTTCAGCGCGCGCTATGCCGCCGACGCAGGGGTGAAAAGCCTGATCGACTCCTTCGGCACCAGCGGCGAATCGCAGGCGCTCTATAGCGGCGACAACAAGGCCTTCGTCAACGCCGTTTTCCTCAACCTCCTGAACCGGGTTCCGGGCCAGGCCGGCCTCGACTTCTGGAGCGGCGCCATCGATTCCGGCGCGCTCACCCGGGCCAATGCCTCGCTCTCGATCATGGCCGGGGCGCTCGCCAACAACAGCTTCCAGGGGCACGCGGATGCCGCCCTGGTGCACACCAAGATCGACGTGGCGTCGAATTTCACCTTTGCGCTGCAAACGGAAAAGGCCAGCGCCGCCTACACCGGCGCCGAGGCGGCGGCGGTCGCCCGTACCCTGCTCAGGTCGCTGAACGCGGACACCGACATCCTCGACTTCCAGGCGTCGGTAAAAGAAGCCATCGGCAAACTGCCGCCGGTTCCGCGCAGCGCGCTGGAACACCTCGCCGACCTGCCGCCGGCCGACGGCGACGCCGCGCTAGTGTTACTCACCGGAATCGATAGCATTCACCACGCCGCCCTGTTGGGCTGAGCGGCAACGCCATCATGCGGCACGCGCCAGGTCCGCCTGGCGCCGTGCTTTCCGCGCCCAGTTCCGCGCAACGGTTTCCTTTTCACCATCTTTTGTCTTGTAACTCGTCAATGAGCGCGCCCGGTACGCTACAATCGCGGGCGCAGCAGTCGTACGCCCAGGCAGTAAAGAAGCTCCCGGGTGGCATCTTAAAAACATAAAGACTTTAAGCGAGACAATTGATGAGCCTTTTCCGAACAAAAAATCTGGACGATATGGTGGCGCAAAGCCGCGCCGCTGGCGGGCTGAAGAAGGTGCTGGGGCCGCTTGACCTGGTGTTGATGGGCATAGGCGCCATCGTCGGCACCGGTATTTTCGTGCTCACCGGCACCGGCGCGCTGACCGCCGGCCCGGCCCTCACCCTCTCCTTCGTGATCGCCGCGATGGCCTGCGGCTTCGCCGCCCTGTGCTACGCCGAATTCGCCTCCACCATTCCCGTGGCCGGCTCGATCTATACCTACAGCTACGCCACCATGGGCGAGCTGGTGGCCTGGATGATCGGCTGGGATTTGCTGCTCGAATACGGCTTGGCCACCTCGGCCGTGTCGGTCGGCTGGTCCGGCTACTTCCAGTCGCTCATCGGCGGCCTGGGCATCAAGCTGCCGGTCGCGCTCACCGCCGCGCCCGGATCGATTCCCGGGGTCGACACCCTGTTCAACCTGCCCGCCATGGTCATCATGCTGATCCTGACGGCCATGCTCTCGTTCGGCGTGCGCGAATCGGCCCGCATCAATAGCGTGATGGTGGTGATCAAGATCGCCGTGGTGCTGCTGTTCATCGTTGTCGGCGCGCGCTATGTCGAACCGGCCAACTGGCAGCCATTCATGCCGTTCGGAATGAAAGGCACGATGAGCGCCGCCGCGCTGGTGTTCTTCGCCTTCATCGGCTTCGATGCGGTGACCTCGGCGGCGGAAGAAGTCAAGCGCCCCGAGCGCGACCTGCCGATCGGCATTATCGGCTCGCTGGTGGTCTGCACCATCCTGTACGTGATCGTTTCGGCCATCATGACCGGCATCGTGCCTTACCAGCAATTCGCCGGTGTCGATCACCCGGTCTCGCTGGCCCTGCAATACGCCAAACAGAACTGGGTGGCCGGTTTCGTCGACCTGGGCGCGATCCTGGGCATGACCACCGTGATCCTGGTGATGAGCTACGGCCAGACCCGCGTCATCTACGCCATGTCGCGCGACGGCTTGCTGCCCAAGCGCCTGTCGGCCGTGCATCCAAAATTCGGCACGCCGTTCTTTGCCACCTGGATGGTCGGCATCGTGTTCGGCCTGATTGCCGCCGTGGTGCCGCTGGGCGTGCTCGCCGAGCTGATTAACATCGGTACGCTGGCGGCCTTCTGTCTGGTGTCGGTGGCCGTGATCGTGCTGCGCAAAACCCGCCCTGACCTGCACCGCGCGTTCCGCTGCCCCGGCGTGCCGGTGGTGCCGGGACTGGCCATCATCTTCTGCCTGGCCCTGATGACCTTCCTGAGCAACACCACCTGGATTGCCTTCGGCATCTGGCTGCTGATCGGGCTGGTGGTGTACTTTGCATATTCGCGCCGCAATTCGCTGCTGAACACGCAAAAATAAACGCCACGGCGTTCATCTTGCGCCGTCGTTCTTGCCATTGGCGGAAACGACGGCGTTTTACCTTGCGCCCGGCGTCCCGGCTTATTTGCCGGGCAACAGCTTCTGCGGCGGAAGCAATTTGCAGATCGCGCCAGGCAAGGGCACCGACTTTTCGGCCGGGAAATTGACCCACACGACTTTGGCGCCACCCTCGGCGTGCAGCTCGCCAGGGTTGCCGTCGGCGCCGACCAGACGGATCTGGTGGAACATCTCGAAGCTGGAGCGTCCCGGCGGCCCCACGAAGGTCCGGATTTCGATCTCCCCCGGATACTTGAGCTGCTTGAGGAAGGAACAGTGGGCATTGACGATCACCGGCCCTTCCCCGGCCGGTTCGGGCGCGCACGCGATCTGCTCGAACCACGAAATGCGGGCCTGTTCGATATAGCGGAAGTACACGGTGTTGTTAACGTGTCCCATCGCGTCCATGTCGCCCCACCGGATCGGCATGCGCATGGTGTGGACGAGGGTCGGCGGCAGGGTTGGGGCAAGTGTATTTGTCATGGCGCGATCTTACCATCGGCGCCGCCGCGACGCCCGGCACGGCTGAACCCGGCGCAAGGCATCAATCAACAAGACAGGAAAGTGCATGGAAAAAGAATCAGTGTCGCTGTACCAGACCAAGGGCTCGACCGACAAGGAATACCACTGCCACCTCGACCCGGTCGAGGGCGGCTGGATGGTGTACGGACGCAACGGACGGCGCGGCAGCGCGCTGACCCACCAGGCCAAGACCGCCACGCCCCTGCCCTACACCGAGGCGAAGGGCATTTACGACACCCTCGTCAGGACCAAGCTCAAAGGTGGCTACAGCCCTGACGATGCCGGCGTGCCCTACCAGGGCACCGAGCTGGCGTCGGATTTCACCGGCGTGCTGCCGCAACTGCTCAATCCCATCGCCGAAGAGCGCGCCGCCAGGCTGCTGCAAGACGACGACTGGCTGATGCAGGAAAAGGACGACGGCCACCGGCGCATGGTGTCGGTCAAGGCGCCGGGCGAACTGGTCGGCAGCAAGCGCAACGGCTTTCCGGCGCCGCTGCCGCTGGGCGTGGTGGCCGACCTGGCGGCCCTGCCCGCCGGCACCATCCTCGATGGCGAAGCATTGCCCGGCCCGCGCCTGAGCGTGTTCGACATCCTCGAACTGGGCGGACGCAAGCTGCACGAACTCGGCTTCGAAGAACGCCACGCGCTGCTCACGCAAGCCGTCAAGCCTGGGGCCAATGTGTCGGTCTCGCCCGTCTATCAAGGCACGGCGGCCAAGACCGAGGCGTTCGAGCGCATCAGGCACAAGCGCGGTGAAGGCGTGGTGTTCCGCAAGAAGGATGCCAGCTACGCCCACGGCCGCCCGGCCTCGGGTGGCGACGCCCTCAAGCACGTGTTTTACGAAACCGGCACCTTCGTGGTCGACCAGGTCGCCAAGGGCAAGCGCAGCGTGCACCTGGCGCTGTTCGACGCCGCCGGTGGCAAGGTGGACATGGGCAAGGTCACCATTTCCTCGAACTTCGACATCCCCCCGGTCGGGGCGCTGGTCGACGTGCGCTACCTGTATGCGCACCCCGACGGCAAGCTGCATATCTCGACCTACAAAGGCATCCGCGACGACCTCGACATCTCAGCGTGCAGCACCGCGCAGCTGAAATACAAGGCCGACGGCGCGCTTGAAGAAGGCGAAGGCGAGGACGAAGAGAGCGACGCCGCAGCCGCCTGACGCTTGCACAACACATCCAGGCAGGCTACCGCAGCGATGCGGTGGCTTTTTTTACGCCCGTGAAGAATGTCATTTGAGCAATTCATACGTGAAATACAATGGTTATAATTGCAATATTTCACATGTTCGCACTTCACCCCCTCTAGCGCGATGCTCTATAATGCCGCTAAGTGCGCGCAATTCCGAGCTTTTCCTCTAAAGCCGCGTTCACAACCCTTTTTTCTTTATTACCGTGTAGAATTGTTTATTGTTAGAAGTCACTTGCCAATCAGTCGCTGGAGAGCGTGCCAGCGTCACCGTTGCGGCCTGGTCCCGGCCCTGCGCCGCATCCACCACTGGCGGCAATCCGGCGTTACGCCTGGCGTAGCCCGGGCATAGCGACCATCCCGCGCCCCTATTTCCCGCCCTGGCCCAATCCACGCCCGGGCGCCGGGTGCATGCGTACGCAACATCCCTGAACCACCTTAGCCGAATACGGAACACCGATATGTCATTCAAAAATAAGATCCTGTTTGCCGCCATCGTTGCGGTTTCTCCTGCCACCTACGCGCAGACCCAAGTGTCGGGCGCTGGCTCGTCGGCCGCCGAAATCCTGTACGCCTCGATGGCCGCTTCGTACAGCAAGTACGCGCAAGTGAACGTCAAGTACCAGCCCAGCAGCTCCACCGACGGCCTGCAGCAAGTCAAGGCGCGCAAGGTGGACTTCGGCGCCACCGATGTGGCCTTGTCCGCGGACGAGCGCAAGTCGGCCAAACTGCTGTGCTTCCCCACCGCCGTTTCCGGCATTGTGCCGATCATCAACTTGCCGGGCGTTACCAGCGGACAGCTCAAGCTGACTGGCGAGCTGCTGGCGGATATCTTCAGCCGCAAGATCACGAAATGGAACGATCCCAAAGTGCAGGCAGTCAATGCCGGCCTGACGCTGCCGGCCCTGCCGATCACGGTCGTGACCCGCGTGGACAGCTCGGGCACCACCTTCAACTTCACCGATTACCTCAGTAAAAGCAGTCCGGAGTGGAAAGCCGCTTACGGCAGCAACTACAGCGTCACCTGGGCAGCCGGCACGACCCCGGTCAAAGGCAGCGCCGGCGTGGTGGCCGCGCTCAGGCAGACCGCCGGCGCGATTGCCTACGTGGACTACCAGTATGCGTCGAAGAACAAGCTGAACTTCGCCCTCCTGAAAAATCGCGACGGCAAGTTCGTCGCGCCAAGCGGCGCCGGCTTCTCGTCGGCGATGAACAATAGCGGATGGGTGACCAAGGGCGCGTACGAGGAAATGCTGACCGACAAACCGGGCGCCGCCAGCTGGCCGATCACCGCCAGTACCTTCGCCATCGTCCCGCTGGTCAGCGGCACGCCCGACAACGCCGTGGCCGTCATCAAATTTTTCACCTGGGGCTTCGTGCACGGCGATGCCGCCGTCGGCGGCACGGCCTTCGTGCGCCTGCCTGATAATGTCCAGGGCCGCATCTTCGGCGAACTGACCACCATTACCGACACGGCGGGCGCGCCGCTCAAATGGTCGCTGGCCGACATGCTCAAGATGCGCTAGACGTATCGCACGGCGGCAGCAGCCGCCGTGCGCCTTACGAAAAATCCACCAGCTCCGCCTCGGTAAACCCGGCGCGGCGGCGCGCTTCGAGATTGAATGGTCCCTTGAGTACCGGCGCTTCGTAGCGCAGCGCCAGTTCCTGGTACGCCGCCTGCGGATCGAGCCCGTGCCGCTCGCACAGATAGCGGTACCAGCGGTTGCCGATCTCCACATGCCCGACCTCGTCGCGCAGGATGATGTCGAGGATGGCCGCCGCCGCCATGTCGCCCGCCTGCGCGATCTTGGCGCGCAGCGGCGGAATCGCATCGAGGCCGCGCGCTTCCAGGGTGCGCGGCACCAGCGCCATGCGCGCCACCACGTCCCCCTTGGTTTTCTCGACCATCTCCCACAAGCTGTCATGCGCCGGGAAGTCGCCGTAGTTATGACCGAGCACTTGAAGGTGCGCGGCCAGCATCGAGAAGTGATACGCCTCTTCCTGTGCCACGCGCAGCCAGTCGGTGTAATACGCCGCGGGCAGGTCCGGGAAACGCCACAGCGCGTCGAGCGCCAGGTTCATCGCGTTAAACTCAATGTGGGCCAGCGAATGCACCAGCATCGCGCGCCCTTCCACCGTCACCATCGAACGCCGCCCCACCAGCCGTGGCGGCACCAGCAGCGGGCGCTCCGGCCGGCCCGGAATCGGGCGCGCCGCGTCAGGCCGGTTCACATCGAACACGGCGCCATTATCCACCAGCCAGTCACCGGCCAGGTGCGCCTGCGCCAGCGCGGCAATCAGCGCGGTCTTGGTCGCGGGATCGGGTTCAAGTAAGCACTGCAGCGCATGTGCGCGCAGTTCCAGCGGTTGCGCCATCGTATAACCCCGTGCATATAAATCCGGGCAGTATACCAAGCCTGCCCGGCACGGATCAGAAGCGGTACGACTGGCCGTCTTGCGGCACCAGCACGCGCGTCGGATCCATGTTCTTTTCCACGATATGGTCGCGCAGGTCCTTGCGCGTCTGCATGAGGTGGTTCAGGGCTTCCATGTGGATGCCGACCACCGTGGCCTTGGGCGCGAGCTGGCAGGCGCGGTACAGGTCTTCCTTGCCCATGATGATCGATCCCTCGAAGCCAAGCACGCGCGCGTAGCCGGTGTTGAGGATGATGACATCCGGCTGGAACTGCTTGATCGCCGACTCCACGTCGCCGTTCCAGACCGTATCGCCCGCCACGTACACGCTCTTGTAGCCGGCCCGCTCGAACACCACGCCCGACACGGCACCCATGCGCTTGGCCAGCGGCGTCGCCATCATCTGGTCCGTGCCATGTACTCCGGCCGTCTTGCGCAGGCGCGTCCCCTTGAACACCGTGTCCCCGTCCAGCACCCGCACGTCCGTAAACCCATCCTTGCGGATGCTTTGCGCATCTTCTTCATTCTGCGTGAAGATCGGCATATCCTTGCGCAGGCTTTGCTTGGCCGCGTCATCCCAGTGGTCGTCATGCGTATGGGTGACGACGATGGCATCGGCCTTCACTACCTCGCTCAGCGGCAGCGGCAGTTCCACCAGCGGATTGCGCAGATGGCTGTTGTAGGTGCCCTGGAAGCCCGGAAACGCGCCCTTCCTGGCCAGCATCGGATCGACCAGGAAGGTCGTTCCCGCGTACTCCAGCTTGATGGTCGCATTGCGGATTTGCTGAAACTGCACGGCTCCGGCGCTCTGGGTGCCGGCGCTGCCGCCCGTGCCCGCACAGGCAGCCAGCGAGGTGGCAAGGGCGCCGGCGGCGGCGCAGCGCAACAGGGTCGGGTTTGAGATGAGGGACATGCAAGTTCTCCTGATAGTGGGTTTAACGAGCCGGGATCTGTTGTTTCCCGAAGACTGAAGCGTATTTTCCGCCCGTACCGGCGCGCCGGACAGTGGCCCGAAGGCCGACATTCGATATAATCGGGCCATGCGAACACTAGTTGCCTCCTCCGCCCCGCGCACCGTGGCCATCGTTGCCTTCGATGGCATCACGCCCTTCCACCTGTCGGTGCCCTGCCTGGTCTTTGGCGCCCATCACGGCGACGGCGCGCCATCCCCATTCGCGGTGCGCGTCTGCGCGCTGGAACACGGGCCGCTGCGGACCTCGGCGGGCTTCGCCATCGCCCCCGAGTGCGGGCTTGAAGCGCTGGACCAGGCCGACATCGTCGTCATGCCCGCGTGGCACGACGACTGCCGCCGCGCACCGCCAGCCTTGCTGGACGCGCTGCGCCATGCGCATGCGCGCGGCGCGCTGGTGGTGGGCCTGTGCCTCGGCGCCTTCCCCCTGGCCCAGGCCGGCCTGCTCGACGGCCGCAGCGCGACCACGCACTGGGCGGCGGCGGCCGAGCTGGCGCAACTGTATCCCAAGGTCCAGGTCAATCAAGAGGTGCTGTATGTGGACCAGGGCGACGTGCTCACCTCGGCCGGCGTGGCGGCGGGACTCGATTGCTGCCTGCACCTGGTGCGCCAACTGTGCGGCGCCGAGATCGCCAACCGGGTCGCCCGGCGGCTCCTGATCGCACCGCACCGCGATGGCGGACAGGCGCAGTTCATCGAACGCCCGCTGCCGGTGTCGAGCAGCGAGGGGCGGTTCTCCCAGGTGCTCGACTGGGTGACACAGCACCTGGGCGAGGCCCACAGCATCGACGCGCTGGCCGAACGCGCAGCCATGAGCCGGCGCAACTTCACCCGCCACTTCCGCCAGACCACCGGCACCTCGTTCAAGCAATGGCTCCTGAGTCAGCGCATGGCGCACGTCCGGCGCATGCTCGAAAGCGGCGATGCCTCGATCGAACGCGTGGCCCAGGAAGCCGGCTTCGGCAGCGCCCTCTCGCTGCGCCAGCATTTCCGCACCACCCTGCGCACCTCGCCCTCGGCCTACCGCAAGCTGTTCCGGTCCGACCAGGGTGCAACGACCTGATTGACATGGTTTTACCCGGAGCCGAACGCCCACGCAATTGCTAATGATTCTCATTTAGCATAAAATCCTGGGCCTTTGCATGAGCTCTTGAAAGTTTTACCATGACCGCACCCCGCCTTCGCCCTCTCTGCTTCGCCATTTCCCTTGCCTGCGCCCAGGCCCAGGCACTCGCCCAGGGCGGCGACGGCGGCGTGGTGGAAGCGGTCACCATCATGGCCGTGCGCGCCCAGGGCTTCGTGCCCAATTCGGTGTCGGCGGGGAGTTTTCGCGGTGCGGATGTGATGGACGTGCCCTCCACCGTCAACGTCATCACGCGCGAGGTGCTGGAGCTGCAAGCCGCCGCCGGCCTGTACGACGCGCTGCGCAATACCGCCGGCGTCACGCGCCAGCAGAACGGCGGCGACACCTGGGACCAGCTGGTCATCCGCGGCATCGCGCTCGAAAACCGCACCAACTACCGCTTGAATGGCTCGGTGCCACTCATGAACTTCTCCCAGGTGCCGATGGAGAACAAGGAGCGCGTCGAAGTCCTCAAGGGCGCATCGGCGCTGTACTACGGCTTTACCTCGCCGGCGGGCGTGGTCAACTTCGTCACCCGGCGCGCCGCCACGGCCCCCGTCACCAGCTTCGGCCTGAAACTGGATGACCAGGGTACGGCGATGGCCAACGTCGACATCGGCCGCCGCTTAGGCGCGCAGCAGCAAGTCGGCGTGCGCGTCAACGCCGCCGGCGGGACGCTGGGCAGCTTCCTCGACAACGTTGGCGACGGCCACCGGCGCTTTGCCTCCGCCGCGCTGGACTGGCGCGTCGACAGCCGCCTGCTGCTCAAGGCCGACCTGGAATACGACCGCCGCAAGATCACCGAGCAAGCAGGCGTGGCGCTGCCCGCCGCCGTCAACGGCGTAATCGCCCTGCCACGCACGGTGGACCCGGCGCGTCTGGTCGGCCCGGACATCGCCCAATTCAACGCCACCAGCAACAGCGTGGCCCTGCGCGCCGACTACACGCTCGCCGAGGGCTGGGCGCTCACGCTCGAAGGCGGCCGCTCGCAAGTGGCGCGCGAACGCAACCTGGCGATTTTCCGCTTCACCAACGCGGCCGCCGTGGCGACCGGCGCCGGGCGCATCGCCGGCAATGCGCAATACAGCGTGCTTGGATCAAGCATCGTGCGCGCGGAGCTGTTCGGCAGCGCCACCACCGGCGCCATCAGGCACGAGATGACGCTGGGCGTGAGCCGCACCGGCAAGACCCAGGACCCGATCTACCAGAGCAATTACGCGGTCGCCGCGCAAAACCTGTACGACCCGGTGGCCATCGGCGCCATCACCTGGTCGGCGCGCCCGTCCAGCCCCACCAGCGCCGCCCTCGACACGCGCGACGACGGCCTGTACGCCATCGACCGCATCGAACTGTCGCCCGAATGGCAGCTCATCGCCGGTGCGCGCAAGGTGCGCTACCGCAGCACGCAGGGCGCGAACGATTACGCCGCCAGCAAAACCACGCCGATGGCGGCCCTGATCTACAAGCCGCTGGCCGCGCTGTCCCTGTATGCCTCCGCCGCGCAAGGCCTGGAAGAAGGCGAGCCTGGCCCGGCCGGCACCGTCAACCAGGGCGAACGCATGGCCCCGGGCGTGAGCCGGCAGAAGGAACTGGGCATGCGCTGGCGCAGCGCCGGTGGCACCCTGCTGTCGGCGGCGCTATTCGACATCGACCGTCCCGGCTACTACACCAACGCCGCCAACCTGTTCGTGGCGGACGGCGCGCAGCACTACCGGGGCGTGGAGCTGGCGATCCAGGGCCAGTTGACGCGCCAGCTGGCGTGGCAAACGTCGGCCCAGTTCCTGCGGCCGGAATTCGCCGGCATCAACGCCAGCTACGACGGCAAGCTGCCGGAAAACGCCGCGAAGCAGACCGCCAGCACCTTCCTCTCGTATGCTTTCGACGATGCCGTACCCGGCCTGTCGCTCAACAGCGGCATGTATTACACGGGCCGCCGTCCGGTCAATGACCTGAACCAGGCCTGGCTGGGCGGCGCTACCTTGTGGACCGCCGGCGCGCGCTACGTCAACCAGACCATGGGCAAACGCACCACCTGGCAGGCGAATATCGAGAACCTCGGCGACAAGCGCTATTGGGCCGGCGCCGGCGGACGCCTGGCAGCCGGCGCGCCGCGCACCATCAAGCTGGGCGTGAAGGTCGATCTGTAAAGACAGCGGCAACGCGAGCGCAGGGGGCCGCTTCCCCCCTCGCCGCGCTGATGAAATCCGCCGGCGCGCTGACGATATTGTCCATCCGGCGTGACGGGAATGGCCATTTTCAAACGCGTCTGCTAACCTCGACAGGCAAAAAAACGTCATTGGAAAGCGCCACGTGAAAATACGCAAATCCGCGGCGAGGCGCCTTTCCGGCCATCTGCGCATGCTGGCCGCAGCCGCTCTGGCCCTGTGCAACGCTGCGCAACGCAGCCAACTACCATGTGGCGATGAACCGGGTCGACGGCTTTACCGCGTGGGCGATCCGCATCGACACGCCGCATGACGCGCGCAACACCGACGGCATCGATCCCGGCTCGTCGCGCAACGTCACCATCGCCCACAGCCATATCCGCACCGGCAACGACAACGAGGCGATCAAGGCGGGCCACAACGGCCCGTCCGAAAACATCTCGATCCTGCACAACCGCTTTTACAGCGGCCATGGCATGTCGATCGGCAGCGAAACCAATGGCGGGGTACGCAATGTGCTGGTCGAGGACCTCGACATGGACGGCACTACCTCGGGCCTGCGCATCAAGAGCAACGACCGGCGCGGCGGCGAAGTCAAAGGAATTGTCTACCGCAATGTATGCCTGCGCAACGTGCAGTGGCCGCTGTACATCGATACCAACTACGTGCCCGGGCCGCCGGGCGAGCTGATTCCCGATTATGCCGGCGTGCGCATGGAGCGGGTGCACAGCCTCCCGCCGGGACGCGGCGTGATCCTGCAAGGCTACGACGCGAAGCGCCCCTTGCGGCTGACACTCGACGACGTGATGGTGGACGGCAGCCCGGCACTGAAAATCGACTTTGCGCGCCTGGCCGGCCAGCTCAATCCAGCGGGCGCCAAGGGCATCGACTGCGGCAAGCGCCTGCAGCCCTTCCCGGACGATGCGGCACGCGTAGCACAACAATAACGCCACCTGCGACGAACAGCCGCAGACACCGGGAGAGCTCGAATCAGCCGGCGGGCGGCGCCGACGGCGGGGTCCGTCCCAGAGCGCTTGAAGGCGACGTGCAGTTGCCCAGATCGCAGGCAAAATCGTGGAATTGGTGACTATTTGTTAGTATTGCTGAAAATAAAGATAGTAAACTGGGTGAATGACGAGCGCCATGGCGCTTGCCTGGCTGGCGTACCGTTTCGGACGCGGCCACAATGAATCACTCACGTGAAACGGAACCGTATGACATTGACCAGGATCGCCGCTGTACTACTGATGTCGATTCCGTTTGCCGGCTGTTCGGGCAATACTGAACTCGATGAGGCGAAACAGAAAATTGCCAAGCTTGAGGCCCAGCTGGCATTCGAAAAAGCCACACATCCCGCCCCGGAAACAGCCAAGGTAACGCCGAAAGCCGGCAGCAAAGGCGCGCCGCAAGCGGCGGCGGCTGCAGTTGCCATCGCAAGTGCCCCGGCTGCGCCGACGGGACAGCAGTGGAACTATTCGGCTACGGCGGACAAGATGACGGGAGGCACAACCTATAACGCGGCGGTCAGCAGCAGCAATACGGTGAGTTTCGATTTTCCGTATTCCGGCCAACAACACGGCACCCTGAGCCTGCGCATTGACCGGAAATACGGAAAGGATGTGATGTTTTCCATCGAAAAAGGGCAGATTCTGTGTCACTCCTTCCAGGACTGCGTCGTGCTGGTCAGATTCGACGATGAGAAGCCGACCAAATATGCCGCCGCCGGACCTGCCGATAACAGCTCCGATACCATTTTCATCCGTGGGTATGACAAGTTTTCGGCAAAGCTGCGAAAAGCGAAAACCGTACGGCTCTCGGTCAATATCTATCAGCAAGGCGCACCTGTATTCGAGTTCGATGTCAGCGGGTTCGATCAGGAGAAATTTCAACCAAAGAGCAAATAGGCCGTCAGCGCGCGAGGACGAGCCGATGAATCAGGCAGCCTGGCCGCCTGCCGGACACGCTGTCCAGCCGGCGCGGCAACGGCCCGGCAAGGCGAGCGACCTGGTAGCCGCCAACGCCGCGCGGTTGAAGGACAAGGGCCGTCAGGGAGTGTTCCGCCGCGGCACCCTTGCCGGGTATTGTCCCGATGCGGCGTCTTGTGTACGCCGCATGGTGCGGGCGGCCCTGCCGTCAAGCGCTTAGTTGGAGAACTTGTAGAACAGCTGTTTGACAGCCTCGCCATACGCCTTGTTTTTCAACAGGGCGACCTGGGCCTGGTCGACGGCGGCACGCGAACCGCGCGAGCTGAAGTCGACGTCTTCAAACGGCTCGGGCGAGAACATTTCCCATTGCCCGGTGCGGACGTCGACCAGTGCGACTTTCAGGCGAATGCGCATATGCTGGTTCTCGTCCGGCACCAGTGCGCCCAGGATCGGGAACCACGACACCACCTTGGTGGACATGTTTTCACGACCCGATTCCAGGATGCCCCAGTAGACCATCATTTTCTCGCTACCACTGCGGGCGGCGGCCAGGCGCAGGTGGCCGGCGTAATTGGCCTTGCCCTTCCCTTCCTCGGGCACGCCGCTAAAGGCGATCGGCTGGTAGTACTGCGAAAATGCCTTGACCATCGCCTCGTCGGGAATCAGTGCGCCGGACTGCACCAGCATGACCGCGCTATTCCTGGGAAGCGTCAAGCGCTGGCGCGTCGCCAGCGCCGTGCGGATGGCTTCATCGGTGACCACCGCGTCCTGATCGATACCGAGCACGTTAAATTCCGTCAGTTCGCCGCGGTACTGGGTACTCATCGGCCGTCCGTAACCGCTCGACTGGGCGGGATAACCGGAATCCGAAATGGAACGGGTCGCGCAGCCGGACAGTAGCACCAGCAGGCACAGACCGGTAACCGCGCCACGAACGAGGGAACCTTGGGGAAAATGCATTTTTATCTTTCTATCATGATAGTGAGCGCAAATCATACGGCAATTCATCTTCTCCGCTCACCAAAAAAACCGGCCTGCCGCGACTAGTTTGTTACCAGACGTTTCACGGCCAGCGCGGCCGTCGCCCACGCTTACGTGTTGCCGCGTCGCGCCATTTACATGTCAACCGATCCGTTCGGGTAAGCGCTATGGGTATGGCGCCCCGGAACACCCTCGGCTCGCAGCTGTTGCGGCCATGGCCCGGAATTTGCTCAAGTGGGTAGCAGTGGGAGTCGCCTGCATGTGCGGCTGTCACATGGTGCGTGCATCGATGTCTGCGACAGCGCGCCCGCCGCCCGACTTAACGCCTGATCAACCGAAAGGAAATTTTATGCCTGCACGCCCACACGCCGCGCCATCCGCGGGAACGTTCATCATCATGCAACAGCGCGGGCATGACCGTATCCTGTTCGAAGTCAATGCCGGGAAAATGGTGTCCATTCGGGTGGAACCGGACAGCGGCGAACCGGCCGGCGCCGTGGCGGACGAGGACGGCGCCGCTCGCGCCAGCCTGCTGATGGACACCAAATCAATTTGCTGATCGCCATACGGGCCGGGCACCCAGGTGCGGCACGCCGCCGTACCGGCCCGCCTTCTTGCCTGCGATGAAAGCATGCCCGGAACTGTAGTATTCTGGCGAACAATCACCGAACTACTCTGGATCATGCGGCATGACAGCTCCCACATTCGCCGCCACCGATGTAGCGCCATGGCTCGCCGGCGGTCCGGTCATCGACCTTGCGCCGGCCCTGGCATCCGTGGCGCTGCCTTCGCGCCGCTTTCCCGGAACGCCACCAGCGCGCGACGCCGACGCCGCCTGGAACACGTATCTGGCGCATGCGCGCCGCAAGTGCAATTTCGTCAGCAAGGAAGACGGCCACCGCGAAGCGGGTGAGCGGGTGCAACACGGCCTGCGCGACGGCTCGCTGCTGTCGGACGTGATACTGCTCGCGGCCCAGACCATCTTCGAAAAAGACCTCAAGCGTGCCGACGGCTCGCCCTTCATCGATTTCCTGGTCGCCAGCAAAGGCTTGCCGCATGCGCTGGCAGTCTTGCTGGAGATGGAAAAATCCTGCCGCCTGCATTCGATGATGGGCGACGTCTACCTGTCCGAGAGCGGCGGACGGCGTTTCTCCCTCGGGCTGGGCGTGTTCTGCGCCACCGAGCTGGCCCTGCGCGCCCACCTGGCCGTGGCCGACGCCGGCACCTATGCCCTGTGCGTCCAGATGATCCGGCGCGCGCTGCCGACCCTCGAAGCGTGCCGCCAGCCGCTGCTCGGCGTGCTGCTGCCCGACGTTCCCGACCTGTCGGACGAACTGGCGCTGCTACCCGACATCCTGGCCGATGACCAGTCAGCCGCGTGGCTGCGCCTGACCGCCACCGCGCCGGCCAGCCTGGCCGCCCTGAGTGGCTTCAAGGCGCGCGAAGGCTACTGGCACCAGATGTACCATGGCGACCCGGGCGCCGTGGCGAGCCTGGTGCGCGAACGCGGCGTCGACGCGGTCGCGCTGCTGGAAGACGGCGCGGCGATTCCGGCGGCCGGCCGCGCGCTGGCCTGCATCGGCACCCCGGCCTCGATGCGCGCCATGGCGCTCGCCTGCGACGTCAACAAGGATGCGGTAGTGCGCTTTTCCAAGGCCGCGCAGCGCTGGCCGCTGGCCGCCATTGCCGCGCTCAGTGAACTCATCGCCCTCGACGGCACCGGTCCGGCATCGGCGCGCACGGTCCTGGCCGCGCTGGCGCACGCGCATGCGCAGTCGCTGGCGGCGTTCGCGCCGTGGATTTCGGCCGGCGCCGCGCGCGTGCTCGCCGAGATCGGAACCGGCACCACCGCCCCCGCCCCCGCCGACAGCGCCGATACAAGCGGCCTGCCGCCGGTACTGGCCTGCCCGCCATGGAAGGCGGCGCCCAAAAAAGCCGCCGCCCCGCTGCTGCTGGAACCGCTCGCGCTGGCGCCGGTGGAACGCTGGAGCGCCGCCGAGCGCGCCGCCATGATCCACGTCCCCGTTCCCGGCTACGCTCCGGCCGACATCCTGAAAGATCCGGTCCTGGCGGCCAAGCACCTGGGGATACAGAAGCCGCCCTACACCCGGCAGGCGGCAAGCGCCATTACCAACGTCGACACGGCCGCGCTGATGGCCGCATGGCGGGCTACCGAGGGCACCGGCGGGGGCATGAACAGCTGGGTGCTGGCCAGCTTGCCCGAACCGATGAACGAACAAGTGTGGAATGCCCTCGACGGTTTCGAGATGCGCGATCCAGGGCATGTGGTGGGCACCTTGGGCGTGCGCGGCCTGCCCGGACTGGTGGCCATGTGCGAACGCCGCCCGGCGCAGGAACTGCGGCACGCCGCCCACATCGGCGCGGTGGAGCTGGCGGTGCCGGTGGCGCGCGCCTGCGCCACGCTCAAGGCCGGCGCCGCCCGCACCGGCGCGCGCGACTGGCTGCTGGCCTATCCCGAGCATGCCGCGTGCGCCCTGATTGCGCCGGCGCTGGGCAAACCCGGCGCGGCCCGCGACCAGGCGCGCGCCGCCCTGCTGCTGCTCGCCACCGCCGGCCATGTACCCCTGCTGATGCGGGTGGCCGCGCGCTACCCGCAAAAAGGGGTGGAAGCGGCCCTGCACGCGCTGCTCGACGCCGACCCGCTCGACCACTATCCCGCCAGGATCGCCAGGCTTCCCGATTTCTGGCAACCGCAAACCTGGACCCGGCCGCGGCTTGCGGCGGGCGGCCAGGCCCTGCCCGCCGCAAGCCTGGAGCACATCGGCATCATGCTGCGCTTTCCGCACGCCGATGGCGTGTACGCCGGCGTCAC
Organism: Massilia sp. DJPM01; assembly: GCF_030348125.1. Lineage (NCBI taxonomy): Bacteria > Pseudomonadati > Pseudomonadota > Betaproteobacteria > Burkholderiales > Oxalobacteraceae > Massilia > Massilia sp. DJPM01. Next base: position 2,963 of record NZ_JAQOZV010000082.1, on the reverse strand, counting down.
GCAGCTCAAGCAAGCCTGTACCAGCGCCTCGCTGGCGGCCTTCGCGTGGGACGCGTTTCGCGCCTGGACCGATGCCGGTTCCGAATCGCGCGAGAGCTGGGCCTTCACTGCGCTCGGCCTGCTGGGCGACGACGACAGCGCGCGCAAGCTGGCGCCCCTGATCCGCGCATGGCCGGGCCAAGGCCAGCATGCGCGCGCCGTCACGGGACTCGAGGTACTGGCCCGGATCGGCAGCGACACTGCGCTGGTCCTGCTCAACGGCGTCGCCCAGAGGGTCAGGTTCAAAGCCCTGCAAGACCGCGCGCGCGACAAGATCGCCGACATCGCCGAGGCGCGCGGCTTGAGCGCCGAGGAACTGGAAGACCGCCTGGCGCCCGACCTGGGCCTGGACCCGCAAGGCACCCTGCTGCTCGATTTCGGCGCGCGTACTTTCCTGGTCGGCTTCGACGAAGCGCTCAAGCCCTGCGTGCGCGGCGCCGACGGCAAGCGCTTGCCCGACCTGCCCAAGCCGAACCAGGGCGATGACGCGGCCCTGGCCGGCGCCGCCGTGGCGCGCTTCAAGCTGCTCAAGAAGGACGCGCGCACCATCGCCGCGCAGCAGGTGCGGCGCCTGGAAGTGGCGATGTGCACGCGGCGGCGCTGGGATGCCGGCGTGTTCCACACCTTCCTGGCCGGGCATCCGCTGCTGCGCCACCTGGTGCGGCGCATCGTCTGGGGCGCCTACGAGGCCGACGGCGGCGGCCTGCTCGCCTGCTTCCGGGTCGCGCCCGACGGCGCCCTGACCGACGCCGCCGACGACGCCTTCGCGCTGCCGTCCGGCGCGGCGATCGGCATTCCCCATGCACTGGAGCTCCCGGCCACCGATGCCGCCGCTTTCGGCGCCCTCTTGGCCGACTACGAACTGACCCAGCCCTTTGCCCAGATCGGGCGCGACACCCACACCCTGGACCAGGCCGAACAAGCGGCCGAGCGCCTGCTGCGCTGGAACGGCACGCTGGTGCCCACGGCGCGCGTGCTCGGACTGGCCGAGCGGGGCTGGCGGCGCGGCACCCCGCAGGACGGCGGCGCCATCCACGACTTCTTCAAGTTCGTGGCGCCGCAACGCATTGTGGTGCTGCGGCTCGATCCGGGCATCTTCGCCGGCGCGGCCGACAGCGCCCCCGAACAGACGCTGCGCGAACTCGAAACCGGCGCGGGCGACAAGTGGGGTAGCGTGGATCGCCCCGAGCCGATGTCGACCCTCGATCCGATCACGGCCAGCGAACTGATTCGCGATGTGGAGGCGCTGTGGGCGTGAAGGTGAAGTTCGAGGGCTGATCCACTCTCCAGGAAACGTAACAGGGCGCAATCGGCCCTGATTAAGCCTCATCCTTCCCGCCGTTGCCACCAGATGGCCGCAACGGCCGGGCATGACCTTATAACGATTTCTCAGGAGAATGAAATGACCACGACAAGCAATGCACAACGCAGACTGCTGCTACAGGCCGCTGCCGGGATCGGCGCGGCTGGCCAGCTCGGGCTCGGTAACGCCGCCGCGGCCGCACTGGCACCGGCGGCAAGCGGCAAGCCCGGCGATTTCGATTTCCTGTCGGGCGAATGGACCATCCACCACAAGCAGTTGAAGGAGAAGCACTGGGACTCGTTCGACGGCGAAGCGACCGTGATCGGCATGCTGGGCGGCCTGGCCAGCGTCGAAGAGTTGCGCATTCCAGCGCGACATTTCAGCGGCATGGGGCTGCGCATCCTCGACGTCGAGAAAAAGCTGTGGGCCGACCACTGGTGCAACCGAAAGAACGGGGTACTCAATCCAGCCTCGTGGGGCAGTTTCAGCAACGGCGTCGGCACCTGGGACAGCGCCGATGTCGAGGAGGGCAAACCGGTCATTACGCGCGGCGTATGGGACCGGATCGGCGCCAACTCGTGCCGCTGGTACCAGGCGGTCTCGCGCGACGGCGGCGCCACCTGGGAAGAAAACTGGATCATGGACTGGCAGCGGGCCGCGATTCGCCTGCCGTGAACGCCGACAGGATCTGACTCAATTTGCTATGCTCGCCTGACCAGGGCGACGCATTGCTGTGCTGCCCGCCGTCGACGCGAGATTGGATGACGCTGGCCATGCATACGGTTATTGACGATGTGGACGATGCCGCGCGCGTACGCGCGCTTGAGGCGCTCGCCTTGCTCGACACGCCGCCTGAAGAGCGCTTCGACCGGCTGACCAAGACCATCAACGATACCCTCGGGCACGCCGGCGGCGACGCAGTGCTCAAGGAATTCGGCCGCCGCCTGACCGCAGCGGTGAGGAAAACCGGCACCGTCTGCCGTCTCGCCGGGGACGAATTCAGCATCGCCCTGGAAAACGTGGAGTCGGCCGCCGAATGCGACACGGTCGGGCAGAAGCTGGTGGCCGCGATGGCGCTGGCCTTCGATGTCCTTGGCCAGCCGTGCAGCGTGTCGGCCAGCATCGGCATCGCCTGGTGCCCGCATCAGGCCGCCACAGCGCAGGTGCTGGCCACGCATGCGGACGCGGCCCTGTACGGCGCCAAGCATGCGGGCAAAAACCAGTATCGTGTCGCCGGCGTGCCCTGACGATGGCGCGCCGGCCTGACTATCGGCAACTCTCAAGGTGACATCATGACCGTGTTCGCGGATTTCCTGGCGCAGATCGCCGATCCACAGCAACGTGAACGTACGCAAGCCGTTCTCGATTGGTTAGGCGAAAAGTTCCCGCAACTGGATGGGAAAATCGCCTGGAACCAGCCGATGTTCACCGATCACGGCACCTTCATCATCGGTTTCAGCCTGGCCAAGCCGCATCTGGCGGTCGCGCCCGAAGCGGCGGCGATCGATCATTTTGCCAGGGAGATCGAACAGGCTGGCTATGAACATACCAAACTGTTGATCCGCATTCCGTAGAACCGCGATGTCGATTTCCCACTTCTCCAGCGAATTGTCGAATTCAA
>NZ_JAQOZV010000081.1:0-25923 GCF_030348125.1 Massilia sp. DJPM01 | reverse complement strand
CACGTTGCCGGGAAGGTAATACGGGCGATCTTGCCATAGGACTTTCTCATTGCCACGTGCTACTAAAGCACAAAGGTCAGGAATTCAGTTCTATAGACAGCTTTGTCTTGAAATTAGTTCCAATGTTTGGAAGAAATTTCGTTACCTAAAAGCGCGACGAGTCGTGCGCCTCAGAGGGAAGGTCGTCAAGAATGCCTGCCCTGACATGACTTCCGAGAGCTGCTGGCGGGTTCAGGCCGGCGTGTGTATCGGCGCCGTTGAACCCGAACAACCCCAACGCGCTAGCGTTGCCATGCATCATGCATACGACTATAGTGAAGAGCAAGCCCGCCCTTCTCTGGCCCGCTCCTTCACCTCACGGAAGGAAATGCCCATGTCACACCGACTCCCTTTCAAGGCAGCCCAGTTGGCGGCACTGCAGAGCCTGGCCACTTTGGCCGGCGCACAGCAAGTACAAGACAGCGGGCCGGTCGTCACGATCTTCGGATCCGGCCAGACCCGCCAGGTACAAAACATCACGCGCGACGACCTGGCCAATAGCCTGCCAGGAACCAACGCCCTGAAGACGCTGGAAAAACTCCCGGGCGTGCACTTCGAATCGGCCGACCCCTTTGGCACATACGAATGGTCCAGCACGTTCAGCATGCGTGGCTTCGCCCAAAACCAGATCGGCTATACGCTCGACGGCGTGCCGCTGGGGGACATGGCTTACGCCAATAGCAGCGGACTGCATATCAGCCGCGCCATCACGGCGGAGAACATCGCGCGCGTGACGGTGTCGCAAGGCGCCGGCGACGTCGGCACCGCATCGATCAGTAATCTCGGCGGCACCGTGCAGTTCTTTTCCGCCGATCCGAACCAGGCCTTCGGCGTGAGCGGCGCGCAGACGTTCGGCAGCAGCCATACCTATCGCAGCTTCGCGCGCCTCGACACGGGCCTGATGGCGAGCGGCACCAAGGCCTATGCCAGCCTGATGCGCCAGCGCGCGCACAAATGGAAGGGCGACCATGGTCCGCAAAACCTGGACCAGTTCAACACCAAGCTGGTCCACCGTCTCGGAGCGCACCGGCTCAGCGTCTTCTACAACTACTCGGATCGCCTCGAAACCGACTACCAGGACATGTCGCTCGAAATGACGCCGCGCCTGGGCTGGGATTGGGACAACTATGCGCCGGACTGGCAACGCGCCGTCAAGGCGGCCAACGGCGTCTATGGCGGCGCCGTCACCTCCTTGGACGATGCGTATTACCTGGGGCGCGGATTGCGCCGCGACACGCTGGGCGGGGCCACCCTCGACGCCAGGCTAAGCGGCGCCGTCGCGCTCAAGAGCACCGTATACCATCACTCCCATCAGGGCCAGGGACATTGGTACACCCCCTACTCTCCCACCTCGGCGCGCGACCCGATCTCGATCCGCACCTCGGAATATGGCATCAGCCGCAACGGCGTCGCTGTCAATCTGCTGTGGGATGCGGGGGCGCATGCGGTCGACGCGGGCGTCTGGATCGAGCGCAACAATCATGTGGTGACGCGCAATTTCTACGCGGCCGACGGCAGCGAGAACTCGGCCCGCTTCCTGCGTCATCCCATTAGTACCGGCTTCATCCAGGATTTTTCGACCAAAACAAGGCAGTTCCACCTGCAGGACACGATCACGCTGTGCGACGGCGCCCTCACCGTCAATGTGGGCCTCAAATCACCCAAGGTGGCCATCGATACCGTCGCGCCGCTCGGCACCCGTGCGGCCGGCTCGCTGAGCTCGTCGAAGTCCGTGCTGCCACAGTTCGGCCTGCAATACGATATCGACAAGGACCAGGAAGTCTTCGCCTCGGTGTCCCACAATATGCGCGCCTTCAATCCCGGCGCCGGCGGACCGTTTTCACAGAACCAGACGGCGTTCGACCTGAGCGCGCCGGTTCTCAAGCCGGAAACCTCGCGCACGCTCGAGCTTGGCTATCGCTTCAAACAGGGCTCAATCACCGGCTCGCTCGCGGCCTACGCGATCCGCTTCAAGGACCGTCTTGCCACGGTGGCCAACTGCAGCGGCATCCTCGGCTGCCCGAGCAGCTTCCTCAATGTCGGCAAGGTCGACACCAACGGCGTCGAAACGGCCATGGTGTGGACGCTGGCGCGGCACTGGACGTGGTTCAACGCCTTCACCTACAGCGACTCGGCCTGCAAGTCCGACTACCTGGACGGCGCCACCCTGGTCGCTGCGAACGGCAAACAGGTGGTCGATACGCCGAAGACCATGTTCAATACCGAGCTCTCGTATGGCGCTGGCCCCTGGTCCGCGCACGCCTTGGCCAAACACACCAGCAAACGCTACTACACCTTCCTGAACGACGCGTTTGTGCCTGCGTACTGGGTGCTGAACCTGTCGGCGGGCTATCGGATGACATCAGTGGGCACCTTGAAGGACGTGACACTGCTGGTCAGCGCCACCAATGTACTCGATAAGCGCTACTACAGCACGGTCGGCACCAACGGTTTCCTTGCCACCGACCCGGGCCGCAGTTTCCAGACCTTGCTGGTGGGCGCGCCGCGCCAACTGTTCGTGACGCTCAGCGCCAAGCTGTAATCGAGCGCCGGCACGCTATGTGGCCCATGCCGCATCCCGGCATGGGTCAAGCGTGCCAGCGCAAGTCTCACTTCGGCGGGACGGAGTATTTCACGGTGTAGCTTCCGGAACCCGAATACGATTTCACTTCGATGTAGTAATAGCCTGCGGTTCCCACATAGTTGATCGATTCGCTGGATGTGTTGCCCCGGCTGACCGCGACCTTGCTCCAGCCGGTGCTCAGCGATTTGTAGAGGGACAAATCGAAGTCGGTGCCGGCCGGTCCGGTCAACTGCACGTTGTAGGTGCCATTGCCCGCTTGAATGTAACCCGGGCTGGTGTTTGGCGCGTAGGCGATGCCGCCACTGCTCAGCGTTCCGGTTTGGGTAACGGCGGTATACTTGCCGAACACCGTCTTCACCAATCCTTCATTGACTGCGTGCCAAGGATAACCGAGGGTGCGCATCCGTGAATTTTCGGTTGGGCGGTAGATACCGTTCGAGCAGTAACGCCCCCCTTGGAAAACCCCTACCGTGCCGTTCGCAACGCTACCGACCGTGGTGGGTACCGGCGTGGCGGCGGCGATCTTGCTGCCCCATTTGACGTTACGCGTGCGGTTGATCGACACATTGCCTTCGGTTGGCTCGGAACTGATGCCGCATGTGCCGCCTTCGTATTCGTCCGCCAGCGCAAATGCGGTATGGCCGATTTCGTGCAAAGCCACTTCGACCGACGAGGTGTTCATCGACGCGGTGGCGATCGCCCCGCCCGAACCACCGTAGCGGGTCGAGTTGGAAATGACGACGATCACGTCGCGCTGGTCCGGACCAAGAACCGAGCCGACAATGTTATACACCTTGGTCTCGTTGACGCACAGAAGGCGTTCGATGTTATAGCAGTAGAATTCGCCATCCATGGCGGTGTCGCGATAGATGCCTTTATCGATCTCATCGACCCCGGATTGATTGCTCGCGATATCGACGCGGCGCACATTCATGTTGGCGCGATTGGCGGCGAACAAAGGATCGGCCATGAAGCCGTCGATCACTTTCTTCGCATCGGCTTGCCATTTTCCCATTTCGGCTGCGGTATAGCCATCGCCGATGAACACATAGTCCATGCGCGCATTGGACGGGCCCGTGTTGACGACCGTGGTGACGGTCGCCGCCGGCGCCGCGGCGGCCATGCTCTGGCTGCGCATCATCTTGCTGGCGCCCACCTTTTTTTCCAGTGACGCGCGGTCGAATTTTGCCAGCGGTGCGGTAACGGCCTTGATGCCCACATTGGTCGACGCCGGCGCCAGTACGTCGACGCTGGCAATGTCTGCGTTAAACGGCAAGGACACCTCGAACACGCCGTCAGCTTGCTTCACCTGGCGCGACATATCAATGGCGCCGGTTTTCGGATTGAATACTTCAATGTGCCTTTGCTGGGTGTTTTTGACCGCCACTTCATGCAGTACCGTACCTGCGGCATTGCGTGCGACGACGCGCCACTGTTGGCCTGGGGCGTGGCCGGGCAGGCTCGGGGTCAGCGCAAAATCACCCACTTCGGCGTGAATCGGCGCGAAATTGACGCCGCTTCGTCCTTCGCTGACGCTCACGCGCAGGGAGATATTTTGCGCCTGTGCCGCGACTGTCAGGCTTGCCATGGCCACCAATGTAAGCGATAAAGATGTGAGTAATTTCATTGTCGTCCTCGTTCGAGTTTATTGTTTTCGAATCAGGAGTTTGTTTCCATTTTGGAAACGTCGCGCCTTCAATCCTGCTCATATTGCATAAAACTGCTGCTGTAACGCGCAGCGTGCTCGCAACATTATGTAAAGGTTTATGTTGCAGTTCGGTGTTGTTGGCGGAAGATCGTGGGCGACATTCCGTACTGCGAGGAAAATGCACGGGAGAAATGGCTGGCATTGGTAAAGCCGCATTCCTGCGCGATATCCAGAACCCGCGCCTGCTCCGACAGTAGCGCCGCGCAAGCCCGTTCCAGGCGCAGCTTCATCATGTATTGGTGTGGCGGCAGCCCAACCGCGCGCCGAAACTCGCGTGAAAAGTGTGCCTCGCTCATGCCGCACAGTGCGGCAAGTTCGGCATTCGATACCGACTCAGCCGAACTTTGCGCAATGTGCCGCAGCACGCTGCGCAGCCTGCTGCCGCCGAGGCCGCTCCTCTCGGGCACGCTGTTTGGCTGGGTATAGTGCTCAAGCAAATAACACACAAGGACAGTGATCAAGCCATCGCACGCCTCTTGCGCAAGCTGCCCCGCCAGCGCTGCGGTATTGAGCATTTTATGCACGAGGTCGAGCACGATCCGGTCCTGCACAAACACGTTGGCCACCAACTTATTGCTGGCGGCGTCATCGCGCAGGCCGCCGAGATGATCGACCAGCTCGACCGGAATGAAGATATTGACGATGTCGCAAGCGCTCATCTGGGTCCACTGGCCACATTCACCAGGCGGGGAAATCCGAAAACGGTTCGCAGCGATCATGCCACCCCAGACCGGCTTGTTGCCGGCCCAGATCCGTGCCTCCAGAGGAGAAAGCATGAGGGAAAGCCGATAACTCCCAGGATGCGGACTCATGGAACGGACCACGTGTTCGGCATGGCCGCTAGACCAGCGTCCCAAAGCGGCTTTTGAACGTGGCAATGGCCCAATGCAGAGGTCCAATGGCGAGGCCACCCCGCTCTGCAGGAACCAGCGCCGTAAATCCTCGGTGCTCTTGATCATCGGCGTGTCGCTTTCGGTGTGAGGGGCCAAATCCAGTAATTGTCATTTTACCATCTGTTTTAAGGCGTATTTGGCATATTTCCATATGCAATCTGCATAAATCGACATGGTCGTCGACCTTGGGCGACGCTTCCCTGCGCCCTGCTCCGTCATCAGCGAGCCCAGCGCCAGCGTGAATTCGTGGGCGCCACATTCGTGGGCGCCACGATTGACCGACTGGTCACGACTGGTGTGGAATCAGCTGCCTGGCTTGTCGTCGCATGTGTTGTCAAGCGGCTGGACAGGCGCGTCGGCCGGACGCTTCAGTTCCATGATGCTAAACTTGTACAGGCGATCAAAGCGGCCTGGTGCCTGCTAAAAGAACGGGTAGTAAACAAGCCGGGTGTTCCGAACCTCACCGTTAGCCGAGAGGACAAGAACGATGAACCAGGAAGGAAGACGGAAATTCTTGAGGTTAGCAGGAGCCTCGGCCGGCGCCACCTTGGCGAACACGGCTTTTCCCGGGCTGATACGCGACGCCTTGGCCATACCGGCCAACCAGGTCACGGGAACGATTGCCGACGTCGAGCATGTGCTGATCTTCATGCAGGAAAATCGCGCCTTTGACCACTATTTCGGCAGCCTGCCGGGGGTGCGCGGATTTGACGATCCGCGTGCCATTACGCTACCGAGCGGCAAACCAGTGTGGTACCAGCCCGATGCGAGCGGCGGCTACGTGTTGCCATTCCACTTGGACACCCGGAACACCAGTGCGCTATCGCTCGGAACCGAGCACGACTGGAAGGGCTCGCAAGTGGCCTGGCAAGGCTGGGATGCCTGGGTCAAACAAAAAACCGCCCAGTCGATGGGCTATTTCGACCGCGGCGACCTGCCCTTCTATTACGCGCTGGCCGACGCCTTCACCATCTGCGACGCCTACCATTGCTCGGTTTTTGGCGCAACCGATCCGAACCGCCTGTACTCGCTGAGCGGCAGTAACCAGGGCTGGATGGGCCCCATGGGCAGTCTCTACAACATCGATCAGGCCGGTGTCTACCACAACGACCCCGCGCTGGACAATGTCTCGGCCAGCGCAAGCAGTGGCGCGCCCAACTGGCGCACCTATGCCGAGGTGCTGGAGTCGAACCATGTCAGCTGGAAGGTGTACCAGGAATGGGATAACTACGGCGACAACTACCTTGCCTATTTCCGCAATTTCCGTGTCAATGCCGACGGCAGCCGCTTGTCGCCGACGGCGCCCTTGTACCAAAAGGGGCGCATGATCGCGCCCGGCTCGACCCGGGCCAACCACGCCGGCACCAAGGGCGACTGGCTGCTCAAGTGCTTCGCCGACGACGTGCTCAACAATCGCCTGCCGCAGGTGGCGTGGATAGTCGCGCCGAGCGCGTTTACCGAACATTCGCCGCACTCGCCCAATGCTGGCGAGAACTTCAGCGCGCGCTTGCTGGCGGCGCTGGTGGCCAATCCCGCAGTCTGGTCGAAGACGGTCTTGCTGCTGATGTACGATGAGAACGATGGCTTTTTTGACCACGTGCCATCCGACCTGGCGCCGCTCCGGCCGAGCATGGGCAAGACCACGCTGGCCGACGTCGGCGCTTTCGAGACCTACAATGGGGTGCCGGTCGGGCTCGGCCCGCGTGTGCCAATGCTGGTGATTTCTCCGTGGAGCAAGGGCGGACGGGTGTGCTCCCAACTATTCGACCACACCTCGAAGATCCGCTTCCTGGAAGAGTGGCTGGTGGCTGGGCTGGGCAAGGAGCGCGCCGCCGTCAGCTGCGAGCTGATCTCGCCGTGGCGCCGCGCGGTGTGCGGCGACCTGAGCTCGGCCTTCGAGTTCGCATCGCCAGACAGCCATTGGCCCTCCTCGCTGCCCAAGTCCACCACCTATAAATTGGTGACTGGCAAGCCAACGCCAATGCCGCCCGAGGTGCAAGTGTTGCCCAGGCAGGAGCCGTATGCGGCGGCGAGCGGCGCACGCCATGCCTGCGCCTTGCCTTATGCGGTGGAGGTACAGGCGCGCGTGAGCGGCAACCAGCAGCTGGTGCTCGCGTTTGCCAACACCGGTAGCGCGGGCGTGGCGTTCATCGTGTATTCGCGCGAACGCGCCGGCGGGCCTTGGTATTACACGGTCGAAGCGGGCAAGCGGATCGATCAGGACGCCTGGAGCTGGCCAAGCGGCCGCTATGAACTGAGCGTGACCGGCCCCAACGGCTTCCTGCGCGGCTTCAGGGGCAGCTTGGCGGCAGTCACCGTCAACGCCGCCAGGCCCGAAGTGCAAGCGGCCTCTGATACGGTCAGCGGCAACGTCAAACTGACCTTGTCGAACCTGGACGGCGCGCGCGCCTGCAGGTTCACGCTGACCGACAATGCCTACGGCAGCGCGGCGCGCAGCTTCACCGTGGCGGCCGGCCAGGCGACGACGGTCGAATGCGTGCTCGGCGCCAGTTATGGATGGTATGACCTGAGCGTGGCCAGCGACGCCGACGCGCACTGGCTGCGCCGGCTCGCTGGCCACGTCGAGACCGGCAAACCCAGCCGGACCGATCCAATCATCGGTGCCGTGCGGCCCACGTCGCTGCGCGGAGCGTGAAGCTCCCATCGCCGCCGGTCTTCCCCGGACAGTTCCAGATGTTTCATCGATCAACTCCTGATGCATTGCCAATTCGACTTTGACGGCAAAAATTGAGCGACTTGGGAGGCTGTCGGACTTTTCACCGAAAAGCGATCAGCATATTGGTTGTCAGTTCCGACAACTGATGGATATCAATTGCCCTTCTTGGGTCGGCGATAACGTTGATCCACAACGCCAATCCGACCAGATGAAAACCCATGCCTTACCTCTTGAAGCACCATGCCTCGGCCAGCGCCTCGTTGCCTGTCGATGCCTTTCCGAATGCTCGGCAAGGGAGCTTCAGCTTCTTCGCCTACGGCTACCTGCCGATGCAAGACCTGTGCCTTGTTTTTTCCGCGCCCGACGGGACCGAAGTGCGACGGGTCTCGCCGCGCAGGATGCCGCCGCGCGACAAGAAGCCCGCCTCGCGCCTGCGCTCGTATGCGGGCGTGCTATTGCTTGAGTATGTGGTGCGGCGGCTGCTGCGGCAAAACCTGATCTATTACGTCGACCTGGAGCCGGAACAGCTGCGCTATCCCGCGCTGTCGGTGCGCGTCAAGAACATGGGAAAGTCGGCCATCGTCGTCGGCAGGCTGCGCCTGCGCACCACTGAGCTGGCACGCGACCGCCTGATACCCAACGATCATGCGATCGAAGGCTACGCCGAATGGGTCAGCGTTGCGGCGGGTGCCTTCCTGCCGCTGTACGTGCACGCGCCCTCGAAGCGCTTTTCGCTTCAGGTGATCCGCTTTGGCGCGCATGAAGAAATGCTATTCCGTCAGCCCTGTATCGAAGGCGCCTCTCAAGACTACCGCGCCGATGCTTACGAGAATGGGGCGCGCTGGGATGTCAGCTACATCCTGCTCATCCAGCCCCACTGGAGAAGCGGCCTGTATGCGGCCCGCCTGGCCGACCAGGAAGGCAGTTTCGACATCACCTTCGTCGTGCGCAACGGCGGCCGCTCGGCGCCGGGCACGTTGGCGGTGCTGGCCTCGACCAACACGTGGCAAGCCTACAATCCATGGGGCGGCGCTTCGCTCTACCGCAGCACGCTCGACGATGGCCTGGAGCGGCAGTTCGCCTTTATCGTGCATGGTCAGCGCCCCAATCCGGCGGCGTCGCCGCTGGGCGCGGAGGGGCACCTCGCCAATGCCGAGCGGCACGTGCTCGCCTGGCTCGACAGGAACAAAGTCGCGTTCGACCTGTTCGCCGACATCGACCTGCATGAGCTGCCCGGCCTGCTGCAACAGTACCAGACCCTGCTGATCAATACCCACAGCGAATACTGGAGCGCCAATATGTACCGCGCGCTCGAAGCGTTCCAGGCCAAGGGCGGGAACCTGATCTATCTTTCGGCCAACGGCCTGTACTGGAAGACGGCCATCAGCAAGAACCGCATGGAAGTGCGCTTCGACCATAGCTGCCATACGCTGATCAACGATACAGGCGGGCGCTGGCGTGATTTCGGGCGGCCCGAGTGGCGCACGCTCGGCATTACCTTCACCCGGGCAGGCTACCGCGCGTATTTCCGGCCCTACCGGGTGATCGCGGCGCGCCACTGGATCTTCGAAGATACCGATGTTGCGGTGGACGACCTGGTCGGCTGTGAAGGGCTCAATTGCGGCGGCGCGTCCGGCTGGGAGCTCGACAAGCTCGATCCCGCGGGAAGCCCGCCGGGCCTGGTGCATCTGGCCAAGGGCACCAATCCCTGGCGTGCCGGCGCCGACATGGTTTACTTCCCCCATGCCGGCGGCGGCGCCGTGTTCTCGGTCGGTTCGATCACTTTCGGCGGCAGCCTGGCGGTCGATCCCGTGCTCTCGCGCATGCTGCTGAACGTGATCGCACGATTTTCCCAAGCCCCCGTCCGTCAATGCCAGGAAGCGGCTGTAGGTGACCGAAGCCTGGTCTAAAACGCTGTTGAAAAAACCTCGAAATGAAGCATTCTTGCAACCCAATTTGAGCCCATGAACTTGGTGGTCAACGTGGCGCCATTACGCCGGGAACAGGTGGCGCCTTCATGCCGGAAATTGACACCTCGCACCGGTCGGTGTCTCAGCAAGCTGGTCAGTGACCCACGACTGGAAATGGTCAGCTTTCAGGGTCATAGTGGAACTCGCGCAGCTCTTGTGCACAGCGGCAGGCCGTGGCGAGCCTGGCCGCCCATTGAACGGCAACGTCCCTTGACGGGAGCTCAAGCACACAAAAACCCCCATCGAACTCGCGCGTCTGGCGGTAGGTCTCGCTGGTGCTGCTGCCGTCCGGCGCAACCAGCAGCGACCCGATCCCGGCGTTGATGCCGCCACCAAATACATAGACCCCGGCAGCCTTGGCCTCGCGGATCACTGCATGCGACGCCTCGCTGACGGCTGCCATGTCCGCAGCAGGAACCTCCATCGCACTCGCAGGGAAGGAAATGAGAAATTTTGTCATGTCCAGTTACTCTCCTTTACCCGGTCGTCAGGCCCATGGGTACTGACGGTGTGAGCAGCGTTTGCGCCTTCATCAAGGTCGCCGAACGTCACAGCCATTCACGGTCATGCGTGCCTGACGCGGCGGCGGCCCCGCGCGGCGGCCAAATCGGCCAGGCCCAGGCCCAGCAGCGCCAGCGAACCGGGCTCCGGAATGGCGGCGACGGCGGGACCATGGCAAATTCGCTGGACCCTATGTATAGATCCCCGACATCCTTGACGAGATCGCGCACAAGGCCGATCCGTGAAACCAGCCTCACATCGGCGCCTGTGCACTTCAATATCTAAGCAACTACGAATATGGAAGCAAGAATCTTCACGATTTAGCCGCAGCATTGGCCCGTGCGGTGTGCACTTTCCTGTAGCTGTCAATCAAACGTTCGTGCTTATCGAGCCCTTCCAGTTTCATGCTCGTCGGCGTCAAACCGAAGAAACGCACACTACCGTCCACCGCCCCCATGACGGCATCCATGCGAGGGTTGCCAAACATCCGGCGGAAGTTGACCTCGTAATCGGCCAGTTCCAGGTCGTCATCGAGCTGCACCTCAAGCACGGCATTCAAGGCTTGGTAAAACAATCTCCGCTCGACCGTATTGTCGTTGTACTGCAGGAAGGCTTCCACCAGCTCCTGCGTCTCCTCGAGTTGCTGCAAGGCGAGATGGATCAGCAGCTTCAACTCCAGCGTTGTCAGCTGTCCCCAGACCGTATTCTCGTCAAATTCGATGCCGATCAAGGTGGCGATGTCGGCGTATTCGTCCAGCTCGCTGTTCTCCAAACGCTCAAGGAGTGCTTCGAGGCTGGCATCGTCCAGGCGATGCAAGTTCAAAATATCGGCGCGGAACAACAGCGCCTTGTTCGTGTTATCCCAGATCAAATCTTCCACCGGATACACTTCCGAATACCCCGGCACCAAAATGCGGCAGGCGGCAGCGCCTAAATTCTCGTACACCGCCATGTATACCTCTTTTCCCATGCCTTCGAGAATGCCGAACAAGGTCGCGGCCTCCTCGGCATTGGCGTTCTCACCCTGGCTGCAAAAATCCCATTCGACAAAATCATGGTCAGCTTTGGCACTGAAAAAGCGCCACGACACGATACCGCTGGAATCGATGAAGTGTTCAACAAAATTATTCGGCTCAGTGACGGCGTTACTGACAAAGGTAGGCCGAGGCAAATCGTTCAACCCTTCAAAACTGCGACCCTGCAGCAACTCCGTAAGACTGCGTTCCAGCGCCACCTCGAAGCTTGGATGCGCTCCGAACGAGGCAAACACACCGCCCGTCCGTGGATTCATCAAGGTAACGCACATCACCGGGTAAGCCCCACCCAGCGAGGCATCCTTCACCAGCACCGGAAAGCCCTGCTCTTCCAGTGCCTCAATGCCGGCCAGAATGCCAGGGTATTTCGCCAGCACCTCGTGCGGGACATCGGGCAATGCGATCTCGCCTTCGAGGATTTCGCGTTTGACCGCCCGTTCGAAAATCTCCGACAGGCATTGCACCTGCGCTTCGGCCAGCGTATTCCCGGCGCTCATGCCATTGCTGACGTAGAGGTTTTCGATCAGGTTGGACGGAAAATACACCACCGCGCCGTCGGACTTGCGCACGTACGGCAGCGAACAGATACCGCGCTGCACATTGCCGGAGTTGGTGTCGATCAGATGCGAGCCGCGTAACTCGCCATCGGGATTGTAAATTTCCAGACAGTACTCGTCCAGAATCCCGGCCGGCAGCGCATCTTTGCGGCCTGGCTTGAACCAGCGCTCGTCGGGGTAATGGACGAAGGCCGCGTTGGCGATGTCTTCGCCCCAGAACGTACCGCCATAGAAATGATTGAAATTGAGCCGCTCGATAAACTCGCCCAAGGCCGACGCCAAGGCGCTTTCCTTGGTCGATCCCTTGCCATTGGTAAAACACATCGGCGAGTGCGCATCGCGGATATGCAGCGACCACACATTGGGAACGATATTGCGCCATGAAGCGATTTCAATCTTCATGCCCAAACCCGCCAGCACGCCGGACATATTGGCGATGGTTTCTTCCAACGGCAGATCCTTGCCCGCAATGAAGGTGCTGGCCCCGGACGCCGGTTTCAACGTCAGCAATGCCTGCGCATCGGCGTCCAGATTCTCCACCTCGTTGATCACGAACTCGGGCCCGGCTTGCACCACTTTTTTCACTGTACAACGCTCGATGGAGCGAAGAATGCCTTGCCGGTCCTTATCGGAGATATCCGCCGGCAACTCGACGTCAATCTTGAAAATCTGCTGATAACGGTTTTCCGGATCAACAATATTGTTCTGCGACAGGCGGATATTCTCGGTGGGAATATTGCGAGTTACGCAATACAACTTCACGAAGTAAGCTGCGCACAAAGCCGATGAGGCCAGGAAGTAATCGAAGGGACCAGGCGCGGAGCCATCGCCCTTGTAGCGCACAGGCTGGTCGGCGACCACTGTGAAATCATCGAACTTGGCTTCAAGACGAAGCTTATCGAGAAAGTTGACCTTAATTTCCATGGGGAATTCTAATGAGTGTGCAAAATGACGGAGTCGACATTATCGTCGCTTTTGCCCTCACGGCATAGCTGCTGGCGGGAGTAGTAGAAGCAGCCACGCTTACACCCCGGCCCATGCCATCTGTCGACGAACACGTGTGTACAGTGGCAAGGCGCAGTGCGCCGGCAAGATGACCTCACGCCGACCCCGGCTAACAGCAGCGCCAGCGTCGGTACGCGACATCTTGGGGCATGACCAAGATTGCGGGATGAAGGGCCGAAACCTGAAGCCCCGCGCCCCCCCGGTGTTAGAATTGAAAATTACCTTTCAGCATCTTCATACCGTGAACCAACCCGTCGTATTCTTCCCGATAAATCAGCGCGAACAGGCAGCCCAGACTTCATCGGAAGTTCTGCTTGCGCTTGCTGTATACGAAAAACTCGCGGACATTGTGCGTGAAGCAACGAACCTGGCGCAGCGAGCTCATCAACAGGATTCGCAATCCGACGACGTCAATCAAAACCGCGCGCACACTGGGGTCTTGATTGACGGGTCACGCGGAACAGGGAAAAGCTCGGTCCTCGTGAATATTGCAAAATATCTCAAGCAACACGATCCCGGCCTTGAACAGCGCGTTCACTTCTTAAAACCGCTGGATCCTACCCTGCTGGAAGTCACGGATGACCTGTTCTTGAACGTGATCGTCGCCGGCCTGGTATCCGACGATGCCATTCAGGCTGCCCGTCACGGCGGCGACGACAAGGCCAATCTCTTCCACGAACAGCTGCAACGCCTGGGAAATACGTTGGAACGCCTGGAATCGCAGCGCGACCTGCGCGGCCTGGACAAGCTGCGTGCATTCATGGGCAACCAGAATCTCGCCCAGGAAGTCCATTTGGTTTTCAAGGCGGGGCTTGATTTGTTGGGGAAACAGTTGCTCGTGCTGCCCATCGATGACGTCGACACCTCGCTCGATCGTGCCTTCGACAATCTCGAAGTGATCCGCAAGTATCTTGTGTCTCCCTACGTCCTTCCGGTCATCAGCGGCGATCTCGCCTTATACAACGATCTGAGCTGGCGCCATTTTCACGGGAAGCTATTAAAAGATAGCAACGCCGACAGCGCCGACGCCGTGGACCGTGCCAAAGACCTGGCCCAAGAATACCAGCGCAAAATCCTGCCCCTGCAATACCGGATCGAAATGCCGGAAGTGCTGTACTATCTGCGCTCGCCGATTATAGGTTTCTACGATGCGGACCGGAAACCGGTGCCAGAGATCACGATGGCGCATTTTTACAGCTGGCTCGAGGCTGTCCTGAACGAGCGTACCAACGGAAGCGAAAACAGTTATCTCCAGCCGCCAGTCAAAAACGTGCGCTCGCTTGCCCAACTCGTGTATTCCCTGCAGTCGCAAATCCCGGAGTTGGCGCAAGTGATTGCGGACGAAGGGCTTGACCCTGTTCAACTGCGCCGCCAGGTCGTGATCCCGATGAAGGTATCGGCCATTCGCACATTCAAGAGCAGCTATGCGGCGGCCACGCGCATTGTCAACAAATCGGCTAACGAAGCGGCGCGCCGCCAGGCATATACGGAATTTTCCGGGACAGTGCAAGGTTCCCCGGCATTCGAGCGCCTTCGCGGTCTCCTTTTTTTCAGTCAAGACTTGCTGAAGAACTACTGCCAATTTTCCGCAGAGGGCGGACCGGCTTACCTGGCTTTAACGGCGCAGCGCCACTGGTGGAACATGGCCGTCGAAGACCATGTCGACGACAGTGTTCTGGGTACCTTCCTGTTTCAACCGATGACCCACCGTCATCACAGCCTGCGCCACTTCGGTTTGCACGCCGACACCACGACCTGGCTCGACATCACGAGCGAGCGAGCGCCGCATGAGTGGTTGGAGAGCATACCGGCCGAAACGATCATTCCCTACCCTTCGCCAGAGCCAGGCTATGTGCTGGCCAAGGTCAAGCTCGATTTCGGGAGTCCGCAGGCCAGTTTCGCAGCCGAACTTCTTCTTCACCGAAATTTTTATACGACGAGCAAGCGCGCCACGCTTGCCTGCAGTGGCCGGGTGTTCGAGTTGATCGTTGCCAGCTTTGTCAGCGATGTCAGCACCGGCGACATTGCCAACCTGCTCCAGCGCTCCCCCTTCCATTCGCTGGCGGCAGTCGCAGCGACCAAGACGCAGTTAATCGCAAGCGACGATGACGAAGATGCGGACGATAGTCCTGTCAGTGAAACGGAAGCCGACGACGTTGCCGCATTGCACGCGGCACAAATAGAGCAGCTTTCCGCCAGCATCGAGGCATGGCGGACGCGGCATGATCTATACAGCCACAGCCCTGCCCCGTGGTTTTTCTATAACGTGATGAACAAGGCCTTCAACCAAGCTGCGATTGAAGGAGGGCCCGGGCATGAGTCCCGAAAATATCTACGTCCGACGTAGCGAAAGCAGCATTGATGATCCCCAAAAAAAAGCGGTGACCGTGATGCTGCGCCAGGGCGCGGGCGGCAAGCTGGAATTTGACGAGACCCTGAACCTCGTCTTCGACCATGACAGCGACGAAGAATTAACGTTCATGCATGTGCTGCAGGATCACCTGCTCGAAACCTATCGTTTGGCCGGCCTGACGATCGAGACCAATCCAACCTCCAACCTGTATATTGCGCGGCTGCGCACGTACAAGGAACATCCCATCTTCCGCTGGGCGCCGCCCGATGCCCAGCTCCTCGCCGCTGGAGCGAAATACAATGAATACGGGTTGCGCGACGGGCCAATTCCCGTGACGATCAATACCGATGATCCCGGCATCATGCCCACGACGCTGCGCACGGAATTCCTGCTGATGGCCGCCGCGGGCCATGGCCTGAAACCGTCGGCCGATCTGGATGCCTGGCTGGCCGCGATCAAACAGCACGGCAACGCGCACTTCAAGCAAAACCATCGCTCGATCTGGCCAGCAACGCCTTAGGATGGCGCCCGATGCGCACGCTGCTGCGCAGCAAGGCGAGCTTGCAGTGCACGCCCGTGTAAGGCCCGGTAATGCAGGGCACAGATAGCGCGACCGTCTTCAGGCGCCGCATGTATTGCCCGGGGCTGTCCGCATCGAACAGCCATACGGGAATGCTCACTTCGCAGACACCGATGGCTTTCAATTTCAGCAGCGCCAGCGGATCGAGCCGTGCCAGCGACACATGGCGGGTCATCTCATATTCGCGCCGGTTCTGCTCCAGGTAGGCCATTTCAAGCCGGCGAAGGTCCAGGTACAGGCTTTCGCCGGCCAGCAAGCCTTTGCGCCCGCTATCCCAGTAACCGAATTGGACCAGATTGAGCTGATCGAACTCGCTGCGCAGCACCTCGTACTTCAGAGTCTGTTCGGCCCGCTTGACCAGCAGCGGCTGCGATTTGCGGCCCAGCGACCCATCGATCGGACAGGCCCAGCCAGCCTGCAGAGGCAGCTGCGGCAAGTCGTAATTTTCCAAAAATCAATACTTCACGAAAGGAAATTGTTTCACCTGCGAGTGCAAGCTTGTGTTGTAATCAAGTGTTACTTAAAAATGTAAGTACATCAATAATTACATGGAGACACTTTGAAGACGACTCAGCACGCCATCTTGCCATCCCGCCTGGCCAAACGGGCCCCCGGCGCCCTCGCCTGCCTGCTTGCCGTCACCGTTGCCCTGAGCGCCTGCGGCGGTGGCGGCGACGGCGGAAGCGGCAAGAACACGATCGGCAACACACCGGACACCAAGGTCCGCGTGGCCCCCAATGCCACGGATAACTGGACCCTCGTTCCGGCCGCCGAAGTCGGCATGGATGGCGCCGTGCTGGCCGACGCCGTCGCCAAGCTGCCCGACGCCAGCACGCACGGCATGTCGAGCATGCTGGTGCTGCGCCACGGCAAGCCCGTGCTGGAACAATACTGGAATGGGTACGACAAGGACACCCTGCACGACCTGCGCTCGGCGACCAAAAGCATCACCTCCCTGATGATGGGCGTGGCGCTCGACCAGCGCGTGGTCGGCTCCGTCAACGATACCCTGAGCAGCTACCTGGCGCCGCTGTATCCGAACGCGCCGGCCTACCGTCTCGGCCTCAAGCTGCAAGACATGCTGACCATGCGCAGCGGGCTCGACTGCGACGACTGGGTCCGCAGTTCCCCGGGCAATGAAGAAAACATGTACCAGCAGACCGACTGGGTCAGCTTCTACACCAAACTGCAGGCGCTCGCCGCGCCCGGCAGCACGACCCGCTACTGCACCGGCAATCCGGTCACGCTCGGGCGCGTGATCGCCGTGGCCAGCAAGAAGCCGATCCCGGCATTCGCCAACGAGTTCCTGTTCGGGCCGCTGAACATCCAGAGCGCCAAATGGGCCGAGTTCGACAACCGGAACCAGACCGATACCGGCGGCCACATCCAGATGCGCCCGCGCGACATGGCCAAGCTCGGCCAGTTGGCCTTGCAAAAGGGCCAGTGGAATGGAAAACAGCTGGTCTCGGCGGCATGGATGGCGGAATCGACGCGCCAGCATACGCAATTCACCACGCTGCCGGACCGCAACGGGTATGGCTATTTCTGGTGGCGCAGCGTGGAAACCGTGAAACGCGTGTCGTACGACGTCATTTTTGCCGACGGCAATGGCGGCCAGTACATCATGATCGTCCCCGCGCTCGATATCGTCGCCGTGTTCACCGGCGAGAACTACAATTTGAAGAAGGCGGAATTTCCTTTCGAGCTACTCGACAAGTACATCCTGGCGGCAGTGAAATAAGCAGGCGAATGCGAGCGCAGCGTATCGGCTGACAACAAACGGGTACGCGATGAATGACATGAACCTTACCGCAACTCCCCTGCGGGAGATCGGCGTCCACGGCGGCGGCCACGACGTCCTTGCCCGGGAAATTGGCGAGCGTTTCCAGAGTGGCCGTGCGCAGGAAGTCATCGACTTCATCGCCGCATGCGATGTCCGCGTATTGGAGATCGTCGGCCTTGCCAGTACCGGCTCCTGCATCTGGCGCCAGGACGCCGGCCTGTGGCGCACCTTCGCCCGCATGACGGGAAAGCGTGGCGTCTTGTGGCGCGGTGCTGACGACGTCAGGCATCGCGACGCCGCTTTTTCCGAGGAAATGCGTGCCCTGGGCCGGCAACGGCTGGCCAGCGCCGCAACAGATCCCGTTGCGCTCGCAGCCGCGCGCGAATTCGTGCTGAGCTGCGTCACACCGCGCCTGTCCTATCCGGGCATTGCACGCGACCACGTACTGGCCCTGGTCGACGCGCATCTTGCCTTGTGCCGGGAAGCCGGCGTCAAGGATGACGACAATGGCCAATCCGGCATCCTGCCCCTGCTTGAGTGCCTGGACGACCCAGCGGATCTGATCGCCGTGGCGGGCAATACGGCCTATTGTTTCGTTCAAGCCGCTTGGGCCCACAGAACACGCAGCGCGCAGCTCAGCGCCCGCCAGCGCTGGCTGCCGTGGCACGACTTTTTTCGCCGGCACCCGGGCTACCTGGACCGCTATCATGAACGGGTAGCCGACCCGGCACTGATCATGCGGCGTTGGCCGCACGTCCCCCCCACACTACGTTGGGCCATGACGCGGACCCTGCTGTCCGCGATGCCGTACCGCCCCGGCGCTGAGCAGGACTATTTCTTCGACGCGGTCGATGCCATCATTCGCCATGACCCGGCCGACTTCGTCGAGCTGTTACGCAAAACAATGCTGCGCCTCGACGGCGGGCTGGCCTGCCTGATATGGCGGCAACAGTACCCCGCCTTGCTGCCCGGGCTGTTCCCGCTGATGATGTCCGCCCGCCATTGCCTCGACGACCTCAGCGTCCCCTTGAATCTCATCCTGGGTAAGGAACCAGGGCTGCTGCTGTCCGGGAGGGAAGACAGCCTGCCGCGTGCCATCGCCGTCCTGTCCGCCGAGGTCTTGCGCGGGGTCTTGCCCGCGCTGGCGACGCTGATCGGCAATGGCGCGTCGGCAGAGCTGCGCGCGGCCGTGGTCGATGCAGCGAAAAAACTAGCCCCGGCCGACCTTGCCGACGCCGGCTGGCTGGCGTCCGGTAACGATAAGCTGCGCCTGGCGTGCCAGGAAATCCTGCTGGCCCATCCGGACAAGGATAGCGCCACGCTCCTGCTGTCCAGGTGCTGACGTGGGGGCGTGGCGGCCATGCTTCCCATGGGTGGGGCATGAAACAGTCGAAACAGAAATATTTACAATAAAATCATCCCGTTTTGCAATTTCGATGTGGCAATATAGAGTGATTCGCCAGGCCAGCTGGGCCGGCACCCCCTCACTCTATCAAGGACCACCATGGCCACGGCAAGTGCATACACCAAAGTAGCGCAAGAACTCTATATTTCCTATTTTGGCCGCCCCGCCGATAGCACCGGTCTCCTGAACATGAGCGCCGCGCTGGCTGCGGCCGGCGCGCCGACCACCACCTCCGGCCTCGATGCCGCCTATGCATCGAACGCCAGCGTGCGCGCGCTGATGGACAGTTTCGGCAAGAGCGGAGAATCGACCGTCCTGTACGGCAGCGCCTCGACCGGTTTCAGCACCGCCCGCTTCGTGACCGAAGTGTTCCACTACCTGTTCGGGCGCGCGCCGGCGCAGAGCGGCCTCGCGTTCTGGACCAATGCCATCGATAGCGGCTCGCTGACCCTGGCCGCCGCCGCGCACTCGATCCTGACCGGGGCCATCGTGGCCAATGGCGCCGATGCGGCGCTGATCGACAAGAAGGTCATCTTCGCCAATCATTTCACCACCGCCCTCGACACCGATACCGAAGTGAACGCCTACCGGGGCGCCGTGGCCGCCCAGATCGGGCGCGACCTGCTCGCCAACGTCACCGCGGCCACCGATCCGGGAACCTCGCCAACGGCGGTCACCGCCACGCTGGCGCAGCTGGGCAAGTCGATCGTGCTGACCACGGGCGCCGACAACCTCGCCGGCGTCAGCGGCCCCAATCTGTTTGTGGCCAACATCGCCGGCAACAGCAACACCCTGCAGTCGGGCGACCGCATCAGCGCCGGCGATGGCGTCGACACCTTGCGCGCCAACGTCGGCGTGTTCCAGGCCAGCGCGCTGACGCCGGAGACCCAGGGCGTCGAGAACGTGATCGTGCGCGCCGACGCCAGCATCAGCACCACCGCGCCGATCGAGATCAACGCCGCCTCGATGAAGGGCGTGACACGCTGGGAAAGCAAGCACAGCCACGGGGACCTGGTCATCGATCACGCCGGCATCGCCAACTCGCAGCTGCCCGAAAACGTCACCGTCGCGATGGCCGGCACCGATGCCGGCAATGTCGACTTCGGCGTGTACTTCGACACCGCCGCCCTGCGCGCGCTCAATCCGACCGCTGGCGGGCAAACCTTGCGCCTGCAACTGATGGATACCCGCTCGGCCGAGGCCGGCGACGCGCCCTTGAAGGGCAATCCTTACGACGGCTTTGTGTTCACCTTCAACGGCAAGCCGGTGCAGGTCCGCTCGCCCGCGATCGACCAGGCCCAGACCTATCCCGAACTGCTCGCCGCGATCCGGGCCCAGGTCGCCGTCACGCCGGGCCTGGAAAAGATGGTGGTCAGCCTGGGCGCCCCGTTCGAGGCGTACGACACCCAGTACGGCCACCTGCAGAGCGGGCGGGAAATCCTGATCACCAATCCGGGCACCGGCACCATGACGACCGACGACAGCTCGGGCTGGCTGTCAAGCTTGATTCCAAACGACACCATGCATAAGGCAATGCCAATCGGACCGGTCGCGGCGGGACGTGCACTCATTACCAGCAGCGTCGTGCTCGACGGGGTTGGCCGTGGCGCCACCGGCGGCGACCTGGTCATCGGCGCCAAGGCGACCAGCACCGTCACCCAGCCCGGCGTGGAAGCGTTCAACATCACCGTCGAGAACACGAGCCGGCTGCAAACCATCAATTCGACCTATAACAGGCTGGAAACGGTGAACCTGGTCAACGGCACGTCCAAGGGCGACGTGTCAGTGCGCGGCGCCACCGACACTGCCGACCAGCCCTTGCCAGGCCTGGTCGGCGAGCGCAGCGGCTCCCAGCATGGCGACACTTACGGCTTCCACGATGTGCGCCAGGTCAACGCCGGCGCCATGAAAGGCAAGGTCGATATCGAGGCCATCGTGAGCGACCTGGCGCTGGCCAAGTACATCGACCAGCCCGGCAGCCAGACCGGTGCGCGCGGCGAAAGCGTCGATTTCATTTACCTTGGCGGCAACAACGACGACGTTGTCATGCTGGACATCACGTCGAACATGGCTGCCAAGCGCGGCGACCGCGCGGCCGGCCTGGAAGACTTCCGTTTCAAGATGGGCGGCGGCACCGGGGACGACCAGCTGACCTTGCGCATCCTGCCTTCCGTGCAGGGGAACAATAGCTGGATGGTCAACCAGGACTTGAACAACAATATCACCCTGAGCGGTGGCAACGGCAACGATACGCTACGCAAGCCGGGCGCGGGCGATGCCGTGCTCGACGGCGGCAACGGCAACGATGCCATCTACGCCGAGAACTCGGGCTTGCAGGAAGTGCTCTCGTTCGTCGCCGGGCAGATGAACATCGCCGCGTCGACCACCTACCTTGGGGCGCAGTGGGTGTTCAACACCGCCGACCAGATGGGCTTGCTGGCACCGGCGCGCGAGTTCGGCGCGCTGAAAAGCGACGCGCTCGATACCTACAAGCTGGCCGGGACCAAGGTCAACGTGAGCTTCCAGGGCATCGGCAGCAGCGTGACCGTGGGAACCACGTTGAGCATGACCATGCCGACCGACAAGGATATCAACGAGGCGATCACGCACGCCATCAATGACGACCCGGTGCTGAACCAGCTGCTCCGTGTCAACGACGGTCCGGGCAGTGCGCTGATCGTGCATGCGCTGATTGACGGCGCGATGAGCCCGGCGGACCTGAACATCGCGCTGCAGGCGCTGGACCCGGCCAGCCTGACCGATGCGCAAGTGAGTGCCTGGGCGGCGGCCTACGGGCTGACCGGCGGCGCCGTGTCGACCGATGGCGTGTTCAACGTGATCCAGACCTCGCTGGCCGCCTTCAATGCGAATGGCGACTATGCCAGCGCCATGGCGGTCGACCACGGCGCGGTGCACAGCATCACCGGGGTGAACAGTAGCGCGGCCAGCGACAACCTGATCCTGCCGGGCATGGGCAACGATGTGGTGGTGCTGGGCACGGCGCTGGGCGCGAGCAAGGCGGTCTCGAGCAACGATACGGTGGTGTTCGACGAGAATTTCGGCAACGACACCCTGGTCCACTTCAAGCCGGCGGGCGCCGGCATCGATCACCTCGACTTCACTGCCTTGGGCGGCAAGACGCTCACGGCCGACCTGGCGGTGAACAAGTCGATCACCATCGTCGCCGCGGGAACCAGCAACGACACGCTGGCCAAGATCAGCGCCCTGTTCAACGCGTACAACGCCGAAACCATGACGCACGTGGTCGCGCTGGTGGACGGCACCGGCAATGCCGCGATGATCTTCTCGATCGAGGATGTGGCGGGCGCTGACAATGGCAAGGCGACGATGCAGGGCAGGATCGACCTGGGCACCGTAAACTGGCACAGCGCACTGACGCAGGCAAACTTTGTCGACGCGACCAGCATCGGTTTCAGCCAGGCCGAAGGCGCGGCCGGCGTTGCGGCAACGCCCGTGCAGCTGGTCGGCATGACGCTGCCGGAGAGCGGCCTGGCCGGCGCCTGAGGGCCGGATGGCATTCAGGGATGGCGTTCGCCATCCTTGAGTTCCTCGAAGTAATCGTCATACGGCCAAAAATCGCTGCCGCCGGGCATATCGGACCTGGTAAGGCAGCGATTCCTTAAAAAATCGATGCGGTCCGCAATGTCCATGTAGTCCATGGCTTGCTCGTCGTCGTCGACCAGCGGCAGGCGCAAGTCGATGCGCTTGTTGCCGCCATCGACATTGTAGGCATAGCGGTCGCCCAGATCGAAGTCGCGCCGCAGGTCGGTACCCCATTGCGAGTTGCTGCCCCAGCCCATCGACAGATCGATGGTCTTGCGGTTCTTGCGCCAGTAGCTCCAGTACAGCGCGGACTGGTCGGCAATGCCCCTGGCCAGCAAATGCGCCGGCGCCGATACGCTGACACCGGCGCGGGAAAACATCATGTTTCCAAGCAAGAGCGCGGGCCACAGCAGACCCGTCATCTCGATGGTGTCGCCGCTGCTTTCGCTTACCTCCACCACTTCGCACCAGAACGGATGAAAGCGGGACGGCAATTCGGCGCGAAACCCAAGGTGAGCGAACAGGGCGGCATAGTTGTCGGACGTGATATCCGGGCCGGCATAGCCGGAGCCGCCGTGCTGGAAGCGCAGCAGCATCACATCGCTGAGCCGGGAGGCACAATACAAATTCTCGCTCTCGCCTTCGAGCAGCTCGGGCCAGGCGTGCAGTGAACCGGCGCGCCGCCTGATCTCGCCGAAATACGCGCCCGCGTCCTCCAGCGCCGTCCAGCGCGCAAGAAAAACGTCATCCCACACACGTTCTCCCTCGTATTTGCGCATGGCGTCGTACAGCGCGCGCAGATTGCCCCGCCAGTGCCGGTCCGCATCGAAGCGCCCGGCTGCATTCAGTGCATTCACAGCGGCAGGATCGTCGACAGGCATTGCAGGACACTTCCAAAATTGAATTCACCGGATTTTACTGCAGGATGGGACAGCCTTGCCGGCGCTGGCGGTGCGCGCACCGCCAGCGCCGGCATTTACCTCAGCAATTAATGCAGCGCGGTCACCGCATAGCCTTTTTCGGCAATCTGTTCATTCAAGCGTTCGATGGCATAGTCAGGCAACTGGTCAGCCTCGTCGGCGATCTCGAAGGCCCTGGCCTCGACTTCCCAGTCCGTATTGGTGGCCTCGTTCGGGATGTTGCGGTCTTGCGGAACTGCCAGGTAGGAATACTTGCCGTCGTGTTCTGCCCTGCGGTAGATGTCCAAGCGCATGATGATGTCCTATAAGAATGAGAAAACGAACTCCTGCTTTCCGTGCGGACGCAGCGTCCGTGCCTAAATGTAGTGGAGCCCTGCCTGTGCGTCTGTTAAGTATTCAACATGAGGTGTCTTTTTTGTGCAAATCTTTGTTGAGTACGCCGGTACTTTTGATGCATATTGAGATCGATAAAGCTATGATGGGTTTATTGATTGCGTAGAGCAACATTCGAGCTGCAATCCTGATTGACCTTAATAAAAGGGAATTATCATGTCCTCGCATTCAATACTCGGCAGACTCAAGGTGTGGCACACGTATCTGATCCTGAGCGTGATCGGGATCGTGGTGGCGAGCATTCCGACCTACCTGTACCTCAAGGAAGCCGGCAAGGCCCTGTCGGCCTATTCGTCCGAGCAGGAGGGCATGCCGGGCGTGGCGAACGTGCTGCGCGTGATCCAGTTCACCCAGCAGCACCGCGGCCTGTCCGCGCTGGTGCTGGGCGGCGCGGGCGACGCCGGCGAGAAGCGCGCCGCCAAGCAGCGCGACGCCGACGCCGCCTACACGGCGGTCGATGCCCTCGTCGGAAAGCTCAACGACCCGGCCATCGCCCAGTTGTGGTCGGTGCCCAAGCGCGAATGGGAAACCTTGCGCGCCGATGTCTCGGGCAAGACCATTACCGTCCCACAAAGTTTCGCCGCGCATACTGCCTTGCTGGCCAAATTGCTCAAGGTGAACGAGCTGATCGGCGATTACTACGGTCTCAGCCTCGATCCGGACAAGGATTCCTACCAGTTGATCCAGGCCATGTACTACCAGCTCCCCAATTTGACGGAAGAGCTCGGCCAATTGCGCGCCAAGGGTGCCGGCTTGCTCGGCAAGAAGGAAGCCAGCCAGGAAGAACGCCAGATCATTTCATCGATGCTCGGCCGCATCCACGACCGCGTCGTGCAAACCACGAATGCCTTCGGCAAGGCGGCGGCGTACAACCCGGCAATCGGCAAGAGCCTGTCCCCCCTGATGAACGAAGCCGTGGCGGCGTCGGCCACGCTCACCGAGCTGGCCACGGCCCAGATTCTCAAGCCGGAAGCGCTGACCTTCAACGCGAGCGAGTATGTGGCGGCCGCCACCCGCGCGATCGATGCCCAGTTTGCGCTCAACAGCGCCGCCAAGACCGATCTGGACGCCATGTTCGTTGCCAAGATCGGCAACTTCCATACCGAGCGCTGGACCATGCTCGGCGTCATGCTGGCCTTGCTGGCCGTCGCCGGCTACTTTACCGTGCTGGTGACCCGGGCCGTCACGGTGCCGCTGAACAATGCCGTTGCCGTGGCACAAAGCGTCGCCAGCGGCAACCTGGTTAACGAGTTCGATGTCGGCGCCGACAATGAAGTGGGCCAGATGCTGCGCGCCCTGAAGGAAATGAACGATAGCCTGCGCGGCATCGTCGGCGATGTGCGCGTCAGCATCGACAACATCAGCGCGGCCACGCGTGACATCGCCTCCGGCAACAATGACGTGTCGGGCCGCCTCGAATCGCAGGCGTCCAACCTGGAAGAAACGGCGTCGTCCATGGAAGAACTGACGTCCACGGTCAAGCAAAATGCCGACAACGCCCACCAGGCCAATGAACTCGTGCTGGGCGCCTCGCAGGCCGCCACCAAGGGTGCGTCGGTGGTGTCGCAGGTGGTGCGGACCATGGGCGAGATCAACGATGGCTCGCGCAAGATTGTCGACATCATTGCCGTGATCGACGGCATTGCTTTCCAGACCAATATCCTGGCGCTGAATGCCGCCGTGGAAGCCGCCCGCGCCGGCGAGCAGGGCCGCGGCTTTGCCGTGGTGGCCAGCGAAGTGCGCAATCTGGCCCAGCGCTCCGCCTCCGCCGCCAAGGAAATCAAGGTCTTGATCAGCCACAGCGTGGGCCAGGTCGAAGCGGGCAACCAGCTGGCCAACGAAGCCGGCACGGCGATGGACGAGATCCTGAACAGCGTCACGCGCATCACCAGCATCATGGCGGAGATTGCGGTGGCCTCGGCCGAGCAAGGCGCCGGCATCGAGCAGATCAATTATC
>NZ_JAQOZV010000080.1:0-26014 GCF_030348125.1 Massilia sp. DJPM01 | reverse complement strand
CGGACTGCTTGTACTTCGTCATGATTGCACTGGCGATTCTGATCCTAAGCCTGTAACGTCAGCTGGCCTTACTTGGCTTCCGCCCACGCTTGGCCCGTTCTGCCCATGTAGGCAATCCGCCATTGAGCGCTTCAACAGCGCGGCGGTAGGCGCTACGGGTAGCCTTGAAGCCCTTGATACCCGATTGCTCGAAGTATGCCTTCTCGGCCTGATTGTGTTCTAAGGGATGATGTTCCATGTTGTAGTCCTCGCTGGTGGATAGGATGGTCTTATCAATAGTCCTGGCACTGTTGGCAGTCCTCCGCTTCGCTTCGTGACTGCATAGTTCCTAGAATGGTTCTATCGGTCTGACAGAGGGAGAGAATCGGTTTAATGTATCTGCATCCCCGTGCCTGAACAGATACATGAAAGTACCTGCTGGCACGAGGATGCTCAATCATTGAATGCCTGGACGTCGGTCGAGAATTCGGATGAATTGTAGAGCTGCCTGTCACACGCCGCTTGCGCGACGCCCGTGTAGTGACATACCTATTTAATGTGCGGCCAGAACCCGCGAGATTCCTCGCTCCCTGTTGATTGACTTGCCCGGTTCGGCAAGGACACGTGTGTGTCTCCTTAACCGACCATAATTGATGTCACCTTTTGCTCGACCTCGCGTCGCCCGCATCAACGCTTTGAGAAGGCCGCCTCCCCGAACATCTCTAAGTCAGCAACCATTGCATCGTAGGCGTCACTGTCGATGTACTGATCCACGTTATCGCGGAAAGCCTTATCTACTTTTGCGTGCTGCGTGTCGGACATACTGCGGAGTGCTTCCGCCATCTTGTCCGCCTTCTCGTTCAGATAATGGGCCAGCATGCCGGGAACCGTGTACTTTCGTGGTTCGATGAACCCAGCAGTCGCGTGGACTTTTGTTCCCTTCCAGCGGTCCATCTTCGGTTCATGGACAAAGCCGAGAATAATGAACCTGCCTAGCTTGGCGAACGTGAAGATCGTATCACCGGCAACGCATAGGTCCATCTGCACCGCACGCATGAGGTAACGATTGATGTTCGGCACGAGGCCCACTCCGGTAGTGCTTTCGATCTGATCCAAGGGCAGCATGTGCTGCTGTTGAAGCCCAGCATGCGGGCGCTTCCCAAGTAGCACTTCACGCCATGCTGCGTCGGCGACGTGAATACGGGCCACTGCTTCGGCAGGCCACGCCGCAAACTCGTTTCGCTCAAGGGCAGCACGTAGCACTCGCCACGACACCGAGGTGCAAAAGTGCATCAGCCATGTCGAATAACTGACACGCGCCGCAGTATTGTTTGCGTAGGGCAAGAACAGTCTGTTGGCGAAATGGCCTTCGGAAACGCTTAGCACTCCCTCGCAGGTAGAGCATAGCCAATGATGCTTTAATCCGTCCTGTACTCGCCGATTCGGTGCGTCACTTGCCCGTAAGTGTCCGCCGCCCCCGGACTCCCGCAACCACCTAAACACGAAGGCGGGCAAGACATGGCTTAACTGAAGCTCCGAGACTTCTTGGCAAAGGCGGCATTGTCCTGTCGGCATAGTCACGTCCCAGTAATTGCGAGAATCACATCATAGATCACTGGGCATGACCGCGCTAATTATTTACCCGTTATGCTGCCTGCGCTGCCTTCAAGATCGTTGGATGGGATACACCGTAGTCCTTCGCCAGTCCGCGTGCTGTGGCCCCGTTAGACAGTTTCTGGCGTATCTCCTCGCGCAGCTCCGTCAGTGCCACGCCCCGCTTCTCCGCCAGTACGGCCAGCGCATCCTTGCGGCCAAGCGCCTTGCCCTCTGCTTTAGCCCGTGCCAGTCCGGCGTGCGTCCGCTCCACCAACTGATCCCGCTCGAACTGAGCGAAGGCGGCGAACATGCGGCGCACCAGATCACCGGCAGCGCTGGTAACTTCCATCACCGGCAGGTCCAGCACAACGACCCGGATACCGGCTGTGCGTAACTGCTCCACGGTCCTGTCTATGTCGCTGGCATTGCGGCCCAGTCGGTCCAGCTTGGCGACTACCAGCACGTCCCCGGATTCCAGCTTGGAGACGACCTTGGCGAATACGGGCCGCTCCATGGCCGGTATGGTGCCGCTGATGGTCTCGGAATGAACACGGTGTGGCTCCACCGTGTAGCCCGCCTTTGCGGCCTGTAGGACTTGGTTGTCTGTGGTCTGCTCTGCGGTGGATACGCGGGCGTAAAGGAAGGTGCGGGACATGATGCTCCATTGGTAATCAAACGTGGAAATCATTGTAATCGGTAATCAATGCGTTTACAAGGACTTCTTTACCACTCTCCAGCTACCGGCCAGCGTGGTAAACATACGGTCGATTGATTTCCACTCGGGTGGTGCTATGTTCCGAGCGCACACTGCTAAAATGGGACGACCTCAATAACGCCAGCTTAATCATGCCTACTGACCACCACGCACAGCCCATAGAGGCGCATGACATCGCCGCCGTAGAAGCATTTCAATGGACGGACTCGGTAAACAAGTTCCTTGCCGCTGGCTGGATTATTACTGCTATTGCGAAGAACCAATCCGGGCCGGAGAGCGTCGCTGTTGTTTACCACATGGCTTGGCCTCGCCAGCTAGGAGAACCGAAATACCCTGACGTATTCGAGATACGTATTCGGGGCGGGGCGTCATCTTCATCGGATGCAGATGTTCCGTTTTGATCGCCAGAGTCCGGGCGAATTAGGTGCCCCCGCGTATGGGGGACGCTGACCGGCGCAGGGGCTGCGGTAGTCCCCGCGCAAAATTGTTTCAGTTTCAGGTAGGCCTGTGTTTGATAGCTCACGGTCTGCCTGAACTCCACGGATGATTGACCATGATCGACATTAACAAACGAATTACTGTCATTGAATCGCTGCTGGCAGAGGGTTCCATTCAGAGCCTGACATACGCCGCGTTGGAGTGCCGATTGACAATTGAGACTATCTGCTATGAGCGCCTAATGATCGCGCATAAGTACATTGCCGCTTCTGACCTAAGAAAGTGGAAGCCTGCTGCCGTAGTAAAGCAGGTGTCAGAGGAAGCCAACGAATTGATCGACAAGAGTTTTGAATTGTTCGTGTCCACAACTCCTAGCCTAGAGGGGGCGGAGCCTAAGACTCAAGAGGAATACGAGGCACTGGAGTATGTAAAGCTCGGCCAACAAGTGGGATTCAAGTTTTCCCGCATGGATACCTTATGGAATGGTGTGGCCAGCACAGCCCTCCATGTTAGTGTACCGAAAGGCGAGGGACAGCTTTCGCAGTACGGTGACGCCGAGGCGATTCGGAAGAAGGTTCTTGAGGTGCTTGATGAACTTAAGAAGTTCCAGCCAAACTCCCTTATCAGTAGTGGCCTTGGTATGGAATACAGCTTCCCGTGCGAAAGATGTTCAACCTTGATCCGGCGCAAAGTTAAACTCTTGCAAGACAATCAAGTAGTAGGTTGTTTCAATCCGAACTGTTACGAAAGCTATACGATCCATGTGGAAGGCGCGGAGATTACGTATTCCGCTAGAGAAAGCACCGTAAAGTGTAAGACATGCAGTACAGAAGTGCCGATTCCGACCCGCCGGGCGGAGAAGTTACGCTTCGGTGAAACCCTTACGGTGCCTTGCCCATCCTGCAAAGACACTACCAATGTGTCATTGAAGATCATGCAGGAGGTGCGCGTAACCCCGCCGCCTGTGGAGCCGGGTGCATAGCTCCTTAGTAAAGATCCTGCGATTGCTCGGCTAATTGAGCAATGGCTACGCTGCGTGACTTGCTAAAGTGCTACTATCAACGTTTCACTTGTGGAGGGTCTTATGGCCGCTGACAAAGAGTACGAGGCTGGCGTGTACTACCACGCGCTGGCTGCGGTGCTGTACGCCGCTCAACGCAAAGGCGTGTCGCTGGGTGCGCTGCTGCGATCAGTGCAGGATAACATCATAGGCCAAGACGGTATCCGCCCGAATCCGATGATGCAAGGGGATGTGTTGGCTGCGCTGGAGCGGACGATTAAGGACGTTGACCCGAAGCGCGCCTAGGCACGTTGCGGCGGGGGTGGGAGGCGGCCCATTGTTGTCCGGCTCAGGGATTCCAACCGCCGATTAGAAGTTGCGGATACGCCGGGTGAACTGCTACACTAAAGCATTACAAATGTACCACCTCAATGTAGCTAACTCATTGATTTATAAGGGTGAGGTGATTCTCGAATCCTCTCACCCCGACCAACTCCCCACGCACGCACAACAACCCGAACCCATTTGCCCGCCACACTGCGGGCCATTGCCGGCTGTATTTCATACTGTATTAACTGCCCCTTCGGCGGGCGCCGTCGACATTAGCCGCTACCAGGAGATGAGTGGCCGCTCGCCCCGCCCGGAAAACCTGAACGTTGATCCGCGCCATGCCAGCGCACCCCGTGCATGAAGGTGTCGCGCTCTTCGGGCGTTGTCAGGGGGAATGTGGCGTAATGCGTATGCGCGATCATGTGCAATTCCCGCTGCCATGCCAGTTTGATCTCATCCGATTCTATATTGCTGCCGTTTAACACCTCGGGCGCGAACAAGTCGCGCAATTCAATGGGACAGCAATCGGCCGTCCGCAAGCGCGACTTATGCTTCGCGCTGCAGATTTCGACGATCAGCCCGGTCATGTCCTTCTTCAGCAAGCGATCCAGGATTTGGAGCTTCCTTCGTCCGCTAAAGTCATTCTGTTTGATCTGCATGTTGAAAAACGGCTGAAAGTGCCGGATCAAGGCGGCCTCCGCCAGTGCTACCTCTTCATGCCTTGTCAGCGACACCGTGCGCATTCGGTTCAGGTGGGCGCGCTCCTCTTTTTCGGTCGCCAGCGGGTCGGCAGTCAAGTCGCCACCGGTGCTGATAAGGGTTTTCCGATGTTCAAAACGGTACAGCAGCAGGAGAATTTCCGAATGCGGATGAAAGGTGCTCATTTCCGCCAGGATGCGCTGCAAGGTGGTGTGACCGAGGAGCAGGCGATCAAGTGCACTGCGTTTGTGGAACCGTCCGATTCCCTGCCCCACATACAGTACCTCAAGATCGGTATCGACATGATTCAGGGCCGACCGGGCATTGGCGACAATAAAATGCACCAGCATCTGTAATTGCATCTGCCCCAGTACGAGATCGATATGGGTCCCGTGAGGAGCAAGCTCCACACTGTCGGCAGCGAGCGCTCCCCACTCGGGAAGTATGGCCATTTCGAAGGGGACATTAACGATTCCCGAACTGCGGCGGACGATAAAGTCGCCGCACAAGGTGCTACTGGTTACCGACACGGAGCCTGGACGAATCAAAAATGCGGGGCCGGCTTGTAATGATATACACATTGCAATTCTTGACCAGCTCACGAAGCGTTGGATCTTCCTTCACTTTGTACAGGTCGGCCGGCGTCAGCATGAAAGGCTCGCTCGAATACAGATGAACGCTTCCCTCTGCACAGTAGAGCGTCTTGGTCGCGCGTTGAGCACCATTTTCCAAAGTCAGTTCTTTCTGAATGATGTTCATCACGGGTGAGCATGCCGTTGTCAAGACCACACAAGACATCGCAATCCACCTCCCGCACCAGACACGATCCATAGCGGAGCGCCAATCGTTCCTCCTAGCATGACTTGGCCGGTGGTTTGGCCGCCGCCACTGCTCGGCCATTCGCGCGTCTGCACTGCCTTCAGGCTACTTTCCGGATCGAACAAACCGTATCGAACCATGCCTGCATCCCGACCAAAGGCTGCGGATTGATCGGCAAAATCGCATTGATATTCACCCCGTTCCCGCGCCCGCCGTGTTTCTCGTCCCACCATAAGCCGAACTCCAGGTCGTCGACCGCCGGCGCCGGCCCGAACGCTTGGGCTGCATCCGGTGCCAGACCTTTCGCCGCCACTTCAACGCGCCGCCCGCGCTCACCCTCGCAAGAGCGCCCACCCGTAATCCAGCCCAGCGAGTTGGACACCGCCACCACCCGCGGGTGAATGCCCTTGGTCACGAACGCTTTCACCGTCGCCGAGCCCAATACCTCGCCCGTGCCCCGGTACGCCTTGTCCCCCACCGCGCCGCTGAGCGGCCGATACGTGGTCAGCTCCACCGTGTCACCGGTCTTGATCCCCAGCTTTTTCGCGGTCGCCGCATGGATCCACATCGGATTGTCATGCACGATCTCGGCCAGGTACTTCTGCGAGGCGGTCCTGCCCTGGGTGTGCACATTCCATTTGAACGTGGTCAGGATCAAGCGATCGGCCGCCAGGCCCACGTGCGACGGGACCTGATGAAAAGTCGGCAGCCCGTCGTCACGCAAGCCAATCTCGCTTGCCACCTTCGCCACTTCGGGCGCATAGATTTCGAACTTGCGCGACGGCGTCGTAAAGCCGCGCACGGGCAGCTCGCCCACCATCAGCCCGATCGCCTTTTCCTTGCCCTTGCCGTCGGCCTTGTAGATCACGCGGGTTTTCTCGTCCACCCGGCTGCCTTGCACCAGCGCCGCGGCGAGCGGTTTGCGGTACACCTCGTACGGCTTGGGCGCCGCGCTGTCGACATACACGCCATAGTGCTTCATATAGTCGAAGCCATCCTTGAATACCTTCCCGTCCGCGCCCTTGGTCGGCAGCAGCGAGCACTGATGCCGCACGAAGTCTTCGTGCTTGCCGAACTTGAAGTACCTGGCCTGCTCGGGACCGAGCCGTTTGCCGATTTCAAACAGCACATCGGCAAAGCTGGTGGCGGCGCCGGGCGGGTTCACCATCGGCTGGCGCAAGGTCACGAAATGCTGCAGCTCCATGTTGTTGCGGATGTCCAGACCCCAGCGTTCGAGGTAGGTCGCATCGGGCAAAATCATGTCGGCGTAGTGCGCCATCTCGGAATACACCACGTCCGAACAGGCGTGGAAGGGAATCAGCTTTTCATCCTTGAGCACCTCGACGGTCGTGCTGCGCCCTTCCGGCCAGGTCATCGGCGCGGCGATGGTATAACTGAGATAGACGTCCAGCTTGGCGCGCCCCTGGCGCAGAAAATCGAATACGACCTGGCCGACCTTCATCTTTTGCCAGCGGTTGGCCAGCGGCCACTCCGGCGGGTCTTCCAGGTCGGTCCGGATGGTCGGCTTGGGCGGCCTTGGCTCCGGCGCCGGGTAGCGTGCCGGCGACAGCTTTTCATCGAGGCCATAGCAATAGCCGCCCTCCTTCGCAACCGACCCTACCAAGGCATTGAGCATGACCACCGCGCGCTCGGCGTTAAACCCGTTGTAGTGCGCGCCGGTGCCACGGTTGGTGAACGCGGCCACCGCCGGCCGCTTGCGCGCGAATTCCAGCGCCAGCCGGGTAATGTCGGCCGCCGCCACGCCCGACAGCTTTTCCGCCCACGTCGGCGTACACGGCGCCAGCCAGGCGCGGATGGTGCCCAGCCCCGGCTGCACGAATTTGTCCAGAAAATCATGATCGACTTCGTTATCGCGCACGATCACGTGCGCCATCGCCAGCGCAATGGCACCTTCCGTGCCGGGGAACGGCTGGTGCCATTCGTCGCTGCGCCCGGCGGTGTTGGACAGCCTCACATCGAAGGTGACCAGTTTGGCCCCGTGGTCGTAGCGTGCCTTGACCACGCGCGAGACCAAATGCAGCCCGCCCTGATGCGCTTCATAAAAATTGGCGCCGAAGTTCAGGAAGTATGTGCAGCGTTCGGCATCGATCGATTCCCAGTCCGTCTCGCCGAGCGATACGTAATTGGCCGCGCGCTTGTTCGACGAGCAGATCGCGCGGTGATTGAGCAATACCGGGGTGCCGATGGCGTCGAGGAAGCGGCCGATCTCCGCCTCGATGCGCGAGCGGCCCTGGTGGATGCACACGCGTTCCGGGTGGCCGGCATCGACACTGGCGCGAATGCGGCGGGCAATCTCTTCGTACGCTTCTTCCCAGGTGATGCGCTTCCACAGGCCCGAACCACGCTCGCCGGCGCGCTTGAGGGGGTACAGCAAGCGCTCCGGATAATCGTTGACGTTGGGGCCGGACTGGCCCTTGGCGCACGTCATGTGGCTGCCCATATTCGGGTCGAGCGGATTGCCACGGATCTTGATCACCTTGTTATCTTGCACAAAGCCTTCAATGCCGCACACCGTGGAACAATTGAGGCAGACGCTGGTGACGCGCGTGGCCGTCCTGTAGTTGTTCTTGATCTTGCGCTGCTTGCCGTCCGCCACCGGCCGGTATGCCATGGCCTGCGCGGGCGACGGATTAAGGAGAATAAGCTCGCCCACGCCGAGCGTGGCCATCGATCCGATGCCGTTCCTGATGAATGATCTGCGGTCCATGTGTTCAGCCTTTCTTCACAGGGGCACGGGCAAAGGTCGATTGCAACTGGCTCCAGGTGTCGACTTCGTACGAGAACGGATCGTGATTGTGGCCCTTGGGAATTTTCTTTTCCATCGCGCGCGGGGCGACCGTGCCGATGCCGCGGTATTTGACGGCGGGCCTGGTCTTCTCTTCGGGCTTGAGCACCGACAGTTCCTTGCCGTGGCGCTGGTTGAACGCGTTGATGCGGCTGGCCGGATCGTTCAGGTCGCCGAAGGCGAATACATCGGCCGGACACACTTCAACGCAGGCGGGCAGCAGGTCCGCTTCCAGCCGGTGCAAGCAGAAGTCGCATTTGTCGGCCAGTTTGGTCACCGGATCCTGGTGGATCGCGCCGTAAGGGCAGGCTTTGATGCAGGAGCGATCGCCGTCGCACTTGTCGTCGTTGATGCGCACAATGCCATCAAGGTCGCGCGTGATCGCGTCCTGCTCGCAGGCGGCGAGGCAGGGCGCATCCTCGCACTGCATGCACAAGGTCGGCAAAAAAGCCCGCTTCATTGTTTCCTTCTTGTTGAAGGGATTGATGGCAGTGAAGTCGTAGTAATACACCTTGGTGCGAAAATTTCCGAGTGGAACTGAATTTTCGACTTTGCAAGCGACGGAGCAGGCGTGGCATCCGATGCAGCGTTCCAGGTCAAGCGCCATGCCCCATTTGGAAGCGGTTGCGGTATGTGCGGTCATCTTCATTCCAATCGGGTAAGTGCCTCATTTAACCACAACAGCCTACGCCCAGCCATGAGCATGCGCTGCTGTCTGATGTCAGCCGCAGGTCGGCAACCGGCCAGATAAAAGACGACCAGGCACGATGATTCATTGGTATGTAAAAACTCGTCATCGTATGTATGTCAATGGACAGCCACTTTACCGTTCCCAAGCAGAATCCCCCAAATCGGCGAGAGCACCACGGCGCCGGCGAACATGGCCGTCGTCAGCGCCACGCCACGCCAGCACGCGAATTTACCGGCAAGAGCGCAATCGCAATCAAGTAAAATCCGTGCTGATATGTTGCATCAAAGAGCGCCGATATCCATGTGCACGCCTTGGCCAACCGATTTGAAGGAAATACCAGCATGACCGAACATCCGATTGACTTCACTGCGGTGCGCGCCGAGCTGCGCGCCCTCGACCGCGGCAGTCTCTTGATTATTGCCGAACGCGCCGTCGAACTGGTGCCGGCGGCGCAACTGAGTACCTTACTGAACGATGTTGTGCGGCTCACGGCACGCTCCTCCGAATCGGGCAATGCACCGGTATCGCTGCCACAGGACGTGCGGGCATTTTACGATGCCGCCATGGCTGGGAATTACTACGAAACCGTCGAGATCAACAACCGCGGCAGGCAGGAACAGTCCGCAGGCACGGATGCTTTCATCGCCGAATGCCACCGACTGCTGCATCAGTGCATCCGCGCTGCCGACCGGGAAGCGCCTTCGGAAGCAGGCGCCAGCTTCGAACTCCTCTTTGGGCTGCTCAGCCACATCGACAAAGGCAACGATGACGTACTGTTCTTTGCCAACGATGGCAGCTCGTTGGACGTCGGGGTCGATTGGCGTGCCGCGCTACCAGCGTATTTCAGGTGCTTGGCCAAGGCCTCGTCGCCAGAGGAATTCGCGCCGACAGTGGAACGAGCGATTGCGGATTTTGTGATCTGCGACCGCTCATGGTATGTCGAAGTCGCGCGCAACGTCGCCAACGATGCGCAAGGTATTGCGCTGGACATGCTCGTGACCTGACGTTCTCCTACCCCGTCCAACTCTTCACAACAGCCCCTCCGAAAATCCCATGGCCGCAATGAATTTTTTGTTTCGAAAGCCCCGTTTCCCCATCGTCATCGACACCGGCAGCGGACTGATTGGCGCCAAGTCGTGGGCAGCGTGCGAAAAGCAGCTGGCAACCATCACTTTCGCAGACATGGCGCCACGCGACGTCATCGACGCGAGCGTCGAAGCGTTCTCCCTGTTTCCGGAGCATATGGTCTTCTCGCCCCTCACATTCAAGAAGCGCTGGACCAAGGCGGCGATCATTACGCTCTACAACAGCCAGAAAGGACCCGGCCGCCCAGCGTATCCGACCAACTCACTCGGGAACAAGAGCCTGGAGAAGGTGTTCAGGGACATCGTGGAGCTGCTCACCGCTCCAAGGAAAGTCGATGGCATCGTCGGGCATAAAATAAAGTAAATCGTTTATATTCTATTCTCGCAAGACGAATATACAAGACAACTTCACAGGCAAGTTTCGACCAATGGCTACAGCATACAAATTTCAGTTCTCCTCACGTTTCCGCCGCAACGCGTTCGGATAGAAATCAGACACCCCGATCCAACGCATCAAGGAAGCGCTCGCCGAAATCAAGGCGCTGGCCAGGAAGGAGCCTCTGCTGGCGGCCGAAGGCGCCGTGCTGTTCCTGGAGAAGCTGGCGCCGGCCATCGAACAGGTTGACAGCAGCTCAGGCCGCATCGGCTCGGCCGTCAATCGCGCCATCGAGACCCTGGTACCGATCATCGCCAAGGCGGACGTCAGCCGTGCGGCGCGCGGGAAATGGCTCGACCGGCTCTGGGAGGCGGTCCAGGAAGACGACATGCCCTACCTTGAATACCTCGTGGAGTTCTGGGGCGAGCTGTGCGCGTCGCCGGAAATTGCATCCAGCTGGGCTGACCATCTGTCGCCGACGTTGACGGCACTGTGGGACCACTCTGCGCGCACGGGCGAGTTTGGCTACTTCAAGGGCACGCCGGCGTGCCTGGGCGCGCTGTTCGCGGCAGGCCGCCACGATGAACTGCTCGCCTTGATCGAGAAGTCCGAGTACCAGTACAAGTCGTGGCACAACAGAGTGTGGGGCGCCAAGGCCCTGGCTGCAGCTGGCAAGGGCGTGGAGGCCATCCGCTATGCCGAAGACGCGAAGGGACTGAACGCGCCGCTGACGGCCGTTGCCGCGTTCTGCGAGGGTGTGTTGCTGGAGTCCGGGTTGGCGGATGAGGCATATGCGCGCTACGCGATCGACGCGACGTACGCAACAACCAATCTGGCCACCTTCAAGGCGATCGTCAAGAAATACCCGGGCAAGCCAAAGGAGACCGTCTTGCGTGACCTGGTTGCGAGCCAGCCGGGCCAGGAGGGCAAATGGTTTGCCGCAGCCAAGGATACCGGCTTCTTCGAGCTGGCCATTGAACTGGCCAACCGCAGCCCGTCAGACCCGCGCACGCTCACACGCGCCGCCAGGGACTTCGCGGCCGAGCGGCCGGCGTTTGCGATGGCGGCAGGCATGACCGCGCTGCGCGGCATCGCCAATGGATGGGGCTATGACATCACGGGTATCGACGTCCTGGACGCGTACGCGGCCATGATGGCGGCGGCCGGCGCTGCGGGCGTCGATGAGAGCGTGGTCAAGGCGGATGTGCAGGCCTTGATTGCGGCAAGCCGGGGCGGTGAGTTCGTCGGGCAGGTGCTGAAACGCCAGTTAGCCTGAAAAACGCACGGGTGCGCCATCAGCGCCATGCGACGACGGCGTTCGAGCGTTCAGGGGTCCCGGCTGACGACATTACCAAGATTGCGCCAGCATGCAGGCACGTGGACGGCATCAGCACGGCGGGCACGCGCAAACTGTTGCCCTGACGAGAGGGCGGCGCGCCTGACACGCCGTTCCAGGCCCCCGGGCGTTGGCAATCCGTTGTTATCGCACCAGTGGCGCTCGCCACACTTGGCCGCGCACGCGCCGGCATGGCACACTCATTGTTTCGCCAGACCAACCCAACCCATGATGCGCACGATCACCAATCGCTTGCCGGGCGTTTGCCGCATGCTGGTGGCATCGCTGGCGCTCGCCTGCCCTGCCCGGGCCGCCACCGAGCTGACCTATCCGCTCTCCAGCGATGGCATCGACAGCCGCTACGACTACGACTGGGCGGTGCTGCGCGCGGCGATGGAAAAGACCGCGCCCGGCTTCGGCGCATTCGGGCAGCGCCAGTCGCCGGTGGCGATGTCGCCGTCCCGCATCGTCCAGGAAATGTCGATGGCATCCGGCCGCATCAATGTGTTCGTGCGCGCCAGCTCGCCTGAACTGGAAAAACAATTCCTGCCGGTCCGGCTGCCGGTCGACCGCGGCCTGCTCGGCTACCGCCTGCTGCTGATCCGCCAGGCCGAGCGCTCCCGTTTTGCGCAAGTGAAAACGGTGGCCGACCTGCGCCCGCTGCGCGCCGGCCTGGGCCAGGGCTGGGCCGACATCGCGGTCTTGCAAAGCGCGGGCATCAGCGTGGTCGAGGGCAGCAACTACGCTGGCCTGTTCGCCATGCTGGAGGCGGGACGCTTCGATTTTTTCTCGCGCTCCGCCGACGAAGCCCTGCGCGAATTCGATGAACGCCGCGATCAATACCGCCAGATCGCGATCGAACCGACACTGCTGCTGCATTATCCGCTGCCCCGCTATTTCTTTCTGCGGCGCGACGCGCAAGGCATGCTGCTGGCGCAGCGCATCGAGGCGGGCATGGAAATGATGATCCGCGACGGCACGCTCAACGCCCTGTTCCAGCAATACAAAGGCGACATCATCGCCCGCGCGGCGATGAAGCAGCGGCGCGTCATCCGGCTGCCCAATCCGCGCCTGACGCCGGAAACGCCGCTGTCGCGCACCGAACTCTGGTTCAATCCCCTGGCCGGAAAAAAAGCGCAGCGCCGGCAAGCGGGCCTCCCGGTCGAACCCGATGTCGATCACCATCCCGCCGCGATCATCCCTTGGCCCGCCACGGACCGGCATCCTTCAGGCCAGCGCGGAGATCAGTGCGAGGCCGGGCGGCGCAAGCGCGGCGCGACGGTGCCGGTTTGCGAGGCGCCGAACAGGGCGACCCGGGCCGCCTCGTAGCGTTCGATCAAATCCGCTTCCGCCACCGACGGCATGGTCAGGCGCTCGCCCTGGTCGAGCGCGAACAGGGCGGCGTCGACCATGGCATCGGCCTGCATGACGGTCTCCGGCGCCAGCGCCGACAAGGGAACGCCGGACGGGTCCCACAGCTCGGTGGCGGTGGCCGCCGGCAGCACTGCCTGGACCTTGATGCCGGTGCCGGCCAGCTCTTGCTCCAGGCCGCGAGTGAATGCCACCACGAATGCCTTGGTCCCGCTGTAGACCGAACTGATGGCCAGCGAGTGCAGCCCCAGCACGGACGCGATGTTGATGATCGTTCCCTCATTGCGCAGCTTGAAACCGGGCAGGGCCGCGTGCGTCAGCCGGGCCAGCGCCGTGATGTTCAGCGCGACCTGGGAGGACAGATCGGCAACGCTGCTGCCTTCAATCGGCGTCAAGCGCGCAACGCCGGCGTTATTGACCAGCACGCTGATCGCCGGGTTGGTGGCGAGCAAGTGGGCAACGCTCTCCTGCCCCGCTTCGGTGCCCAGGTCGGCGCTCAGCGGCTCGACCTGCACGCCATGCGCGGCCGCAATCGTGGCCGCCAGCGCACGCAGGCGATCCGCGCGGCGGGCCACCAGGACCAGGTCATAGCCGCGTTGTGCCAGGCGGTCGGCGTAGATGGCGCCGATGCCCGACGAAGCGCCGGTCACCACTGCGATTTTTCGGGAAGTGCTTGACATGGTATTTCCTTTTTGTTGAGCGGCGCGGGATGCGACGCCAGGGCACACAATATGACGATCATCATATTAACATTCAAAAAAACTGCCGAACAAACTCATCGGCAATCGACGAAAACTGCTTTAGCGTGGCGAAGCAGAAGGCGAAGTGGCTAGGGGCCGTGACTTTGTGCGATTTCGCCTGCATGATCATCATCATATATCGTTTTCATTTCCGGCGCACGCCAACACCGGAAATGCGCGGCGCCGGGTGCCCACGCTGTGCCAATTGCCGCCCTCATGCGGTCCGGGCATCGATGCCTGGCGGCTGCCGCTGGCGGATTTCATAACGCGCAAACGCAGTTTTCACGATTGCGGCGCCAGCGCCCCTCTTCCAGAATGCAGGACACCTTGATCCTTGCTTGCGCGGAGAGCGACACATGAGTCCAAAGAAGACCGGCATTGCCCTGCTCAGTGCCATGCTGGCCTTGCCGCTGGCAAGCCAGGCACAAACGCGCGTGATCGACATCGATACCAAGGCCATCGCAGGCCGTTTCGACCCGGCTTTCAATTTTTCCATCGGCGCCGGCCGCGCCAACGAAGGATTGCGCGCCGACTGGCAGCAGCAGCTGGCCCACGTCAAGCGCGATGCGGGTTTCAAATATATCCGCATGCACGGCCTGCTCTCCGACGACATGGCCGTGTACCGGGTCGACGCGCAAGGCAAGGAACAATACAACTTCCAGTACGTCGACGCGCTCTACGATTACCTGCTGGGCATCGGCGTCAAACCCTTCGTCGAACTGGGCTTCATGCCGTCGCAGATGGCCAGCGGCGACAAAACCGTTTTCTGATGGCGCGGCAACGTGACACCGCCTAAAGACTATGCCGCCTGGGAACGCCTGATCAGCGCTCTGACCGAACATTTCACCGAGCGCTACGGCGCGCGCGAAGTGGCCAGCTGGTACTTTGAAGTGTGGAACGAACCGAACCTGGACGGCTTCTGGGCCGGGTCGCAGGACGACTACTTCAAGCTCTACAGCCATGCCGCGCGCGCGATCAGCGTGTGGGCGCCAATTACAAGGTGGGCGGCCCCGCCACCGCCGGCGCCGCATGGATACCGGAAATGATGGCTTACTGCGCCAGCAATGCGGTTCCGCTCGATTTCGTCAGCACCCACACTTACGGTGTCAATCAAGGCTTCCTGGACGAATACGGCACCACCGGCACGGTGCTCAGCAAGGATGGCGATGCGGTCAGCGCCGACGTGCTCAGGAATCGCCAGCAAATCGCGGCATCGGCCATGCCGGGACTGGAACTGCATTACACCGAATGGAGTTCGTCGTACACGCCGGCCGACCCCACGCACGACAGCTACCACCAGGCTGCGTACATCCGGCAAAAGCTCAAGCAGGTCGGCGGCGCGGCGCAATCGATGTCGTACTGGGTGTTCACCGATATTTTTGAAGAAGCCGGGCCGCGCATGGAAGCCTTTCACGGCGGCTTTGGCCTGATGAATACCCAGGGAATCAAGAAGCCCGCCTATTTTGCCTACCAGTTCCTCAACCGGCTGGCCCCGGCCGCGCTGAAAAACAGCGACAGCCAAT
This sequence comes from Massilia sp. DJPM01, assembly GCF_030348125.1. Classification (NCBI taxonomy): domain Bacteria; kingdom Pseudomonadati; phylum Pseudomonadota; class Betaproteobacteria; order Burkholderiales; family Oxalobacteraceae; genus Massilia; species Massilia sp. DJPM01. The sequence goes on along the minus strand of NZ_JAQOZV010000080.1, from coordinate 10,510 downwards.
CGTTCGCCACCACCGGCAAACAGGGCAAGGTCCAGCTGCTGCTGTGGGATTACACACACACGCTTCCGGAAGGCGTCAATAACCAGCAGTATTTCATCAAGGACCTGCCACCCAGGGACAAAGGCCAGGTCGCCGTCACCATGCGCGGACTGAAAGCCGGCAACTACCAGGTGACGCTCTCCACGGTCGGCTACAAGCGCAACGATGCGTTTACCGCCTACATCGGCATGGGCTCGCCGAAACAGCTGGGCAAAAGCCAGGTCGCTGCCCTGGCATCGCTCGCCAGCGGCAAGCCGGACGAGCAAAGAACGGTGCGCGTGGGTGCCGATGGCCGCTTCAGCATGCAACTGCCTCTGCGCGAAAACGATGTGGTCCTGCTGGAGCTCAGTGCCGACAAAGCGCCCGCACGCCGCACTTTGCACTGAAACCCTGCCCATCCCACACGCTTCGCACTAAAACGCTTGCCAGGCCTTCAGAGTTTTTCTATATTGCAAAGGTTGCTGCGCCGCAGAACACGGGTGCCCTTAGCATCCGCAGTCCACGCAGCGCTTCGAGCGCGTACGCTATTCCCCGCCGCGAACCTATCCGCCATGCATGTCGGCGCCAGCGTGGCGTCACCAAAGGACTCCCCATGAATTTTCCCCGTTTACCCGCGCTGATGCTGGCCCTGTCGGCTGCTTTTGGCGTCCAGCTGCACGCCGCTGCGCAGTCCCAGCCCGTCCGTCCGGCCAAAGCCGCCGAGAGCGGCGACCTTGCCGACGCGCGCAAGGGATTCCGGACCACGCTGGTGCGCAAAATGCCCGCGCAGCCGCCCATCCCGGCGCCGCCGGCCGAGGTCTTCAAGCTGGTGAGCTACGATGCCGCTCCCGGCCAACTCGGCGCGTATCTGACGCCCGACCCGCGCGACGGCAAACAGCATCCGGCCATCATCTGGATCACCGGCGGCGACTCCAACAGCATCGACGCGCTGTGGCAACCAGGGCCGGACAGCAACGACCAGACCGCGAGCGCCTATCGCAAGGCGGGCATCGTCATGATGTTCCCGTCTCTGCGCGGCGGCAACGACAATCCCGGCGTGCGCGAAGGCTTCCTCGGCGAAGTCGACGATGTGCTGGCCGCCGCAAGCTACCTGGCCAGGCAAGCGTACGTCGATCCCGACCGGATTTACCTCGGCGGGCACAGTACCGGCGGCACCCTGGCGCTGCTCACGGCCGAGATCTCGACGCGCTTTCGCGCAGTCTTTGCCTTTGGCCCGGTTGAAGACATCGATGGCTATGGCGGACGCTTCACCGGCTTCAATCCGGCCAATCCGCGCGAAGCGGCGCTGCGTTCGCCCGGACGCTGGCTCGAATCGGTGCGCTCGCCGGTATTCGTGATCGAAGGCGCCGGAGGCAATATCGACTCGCTGCTGGCCATGCGCAGCGCCACGCGCAACCAGCATATCCGCTTCATTCCGGTACACGGCGCCGATCACTTCAACGTGCTGGCTCCGGCCAACAGGCAGATCGCGCAGAAAATTCTCCTCGACTCCGGGCCGGCCACCAATATCACGCTATCCCCTGCGCAAATGGCGCCGCGCTAGGCAGCGCCACGCGGGCAACGCGGCCCTCGTGACCAGGCGCCAGATCTGCTCATGGCAGGCCAGCGCATCGGCCATGCCACCAATCAATTCAATGGCCACTGGGGGTGTTGAGCACGGAACTGGTCAACCTGCTGCAAGGGCGATCCTGCCGTCAAACTGAGACCGGAAGCGCGCCCTGCCTGACGATGTGCTCACGCGTGTGCTTGAGGGCAGCAAGCATGCTGATGAGCCGGAAAGTACGGTATGAATTGTCTGCGACGACATGATTTGCTAGAATCATCTTGTTTTTTTTATATTTAACATATATCGAGCAAGATCAAATCGCTTGCCGACCTGGAAAACGCCATCGCCATGCATGCCAAAAAAACCCTGTTCGTTGCCCGGAAATGAATAAAGCTCTCCGTGCCGCCGTGCTGGCTGCCTGCGTGCCGGGTTTGCCACTGGCCTGGGCAGCGCCGTTGCCCAACCAGCCATCGGCGCTCCAGCGCTGTCCCGCCAGCGACGACAGCGCCGACAAACGCCAGGCCGCCGACCGGCCGCCGGCCCGCGCGCCACGCATCTTTGGCGCCCTCGGCAAGGAGCGCCACGCGGCGCTGAAAAAAATCCTGGATGCCGGTGACAATCCGAATTCCTGCCATGCCGGCATCACGCCGCTGATCGCGGCGGCGGCCAGCGGCGATGTGGATGCCCTCCACATGCTGCACCAGGCCGGCGCGGTGCTCGATGCGCCGCGTGGCGCCCAAGGTGGCAGCGCCCTGCACGCGGCGCTGGCCAGCAGCCGCTGGCCGGCCGCGAGCGCCCTGCTCGAACGCGGCGCCGATGCGCGCCAGCGCGACGACCATGGCAATAGCGGCCTGCACCTGCTGGCCAACAGCGTCCACACGGCGGACGCGCGCGCGCAAACCGCGCTGGCCGACATGATGCTCAAGGGAGGCGCCGCGATCGACCTGGCCGGGCCGCAAGCGAACACCCCGCTGATGCTGGCCATCGAAGCCGGCAACCATGACCTGACCGCGTTCCTGGTCGACCAGGGCGCCGACCCGGCCCTGCGCAATGCGCGCGGCGAGAACGCGCTGGCCATCGCGCGCCGGCGCGCCCTGCCCGCCATTGTCGCCATGCTGGAGCGCTGCATCGGCCAGCGTCCGCCGCACTGCGCCGATAACGCCGCGCCGCCGCGCTACTCGACCAAGTAGGGCCAGTCCCTGCCGACGCCCCCATTGCCAATCACTTTTTTCTCAGAAAACGGAACCAGCACATGAGCGACAATACCGCAGCAAACAGCACGGACCCGGCACCCCGGGTCGGCATCCACGAAGGCAGCATCGGCCTACCCCCAGGCTACCAGGACAACAGCACCAATATCTTCGTACCGGCCGACCTGCAAAACCAGCCCAACCTGAGCATCGCGCGCGACTGGCTGGCCGAAGGCGAAACCCTCGCCACCTATGTCGACCGCCAGCTTGGCCTGCTCAAGGCGCGCCTGGCCGGCCACAAGCTGCTGGAGCGCACGCAAGAGCGCCTTGGCGCGCACCAGCCGGACCTGCTGGGCGAACGGATCGACGCGCAGTACAAGAACGGGCCCCAGACGATACGCCAGCGCCAGGCCGCTTTTTTGATCGGACCGAAACGCGCGCTGATCCTCACCGCCGCCACCGCGCGCCCGTTCGACGAGCGTTTTGACACCCTGTGGCGCAATTGGCTCGACAGTTTTGCACCGCCCGCCAGCACCGGCGGGGACCTTAGCTCAACCGACGCGTAAAAACCCAACGGGACGCCGCCATGTTCGAAGCCGCCCGCATTACCGACCCCATTTCCCACACCAGCGCACTGGCCGGTTTTCTGGTCGGCGCGATCATCGGCATCGCGCTCATCGCCGCGGTCGCCTTTGCCACCTTCACCTGCGGCTTCGGCGTGGCCCTGCTGGCGGGCCTGGCGGCCGGCGTGGGGGCGAGCGCCATCCTTTCGCTCAGCGAGAGCATCGGCAAGATGTTCTCGTCGCCCGCCGGGGTCATCGCCACCGGCTCGATGAACGTGTTCGCCAACAGCCTGGCATCGGCCTACGCCACCGTCAGCACCGTCGCCTGCAGCATGCACCCGCCGGCGCCGGTGGTGGCCGACGGCTCCGGCAACGTCTTCATCAACAGCCTGCCGGCGGCGCGCAAGAGCGACGCCATCGTCTGCGGCGCCAAGATCGACGGCGGCTCGGACAATGTGTTCATCGGCGGCGGCACCGTGCGTTACAAGGAAGTGGCCGACGAAGTCCCGGCCTGGCTGCGCACCACGGTCGACTGGGCCTTCGCGCTGGCCGGCCTGGTGGGCGGCCTGGCGGGGCTGGTCAAGGCGGCCGGCGGGCTGTCGAAGGCGCTGCTGCCGTGCGCGGCCAAGTTCATTGGCGGCTTCATCATCGGCGAAGCGGTGGGACGCTATGTCATCTCGCCGGTCGTCAGCCGCGTCATGGGCGGCTTGTTCGGCAAACCGGTGGAGGTGGCCACCGGCCGCAAGATCCTGCTGGCGCAGGATGAAATCGACTTTGTCGTGCAAAGCCCCCTGCCCCTGGCCGGCGCGCGCTTTTACGCCAGCAACCTGACCTGGGAAGGCAGCTTGGGCCGGGGCTGGGTACTGCCCTGGGACCTGCGCCTGCAGCAGCGCGACGGCAAGATCTGGTACAGCGACGGCCAGGGCCGTGAAACCGGCTTCCCGCTGGTGCAGCCCGGGCACACGGCCTTCAGCGAATCCGAACAATGCTACCTGGCGTGCAGCGCCGACGGCCAGTACATCCTGTACACCCTCAACGAAACCTACTTCGACTTCGGCCACCTCGACCTGGCCAGCGACAACATCGCCTGGCTGCGCCGGGTCGAGGACCGCAGCGCCCAGTGGATCAGCTACCAGCGCGACGACGCCGGCCGGGTCGAAACGATCCGCTCCAGCGGCGGCCAGCAACTGCGCCTGCACTACAGCGCCCTGCCGGCGCGCCTGACGATGGTCGAATGCACCGAGGGCGGCACGCTTGGCGCGCTGGTGCGCTACGGCTACGACGGTGCCGGCCAGCTGCTCTCGGTCACCGATGCCAATGGCGACCTGTCGCGCCAGTTCACCTGGGCCGACGGCCTGATGACCAGCCACACCACGGCGCTCGGCCTGGTATCGAGCTACACCTGGGCCGAGGTCGAAGGCCAGCCGCGGGTGGTGGCCTGCCGCTCCAGCGAAGGCGAACACACCGAATTTCGCTACGACGTGGCGGGACGCCAGAGCTGGGCCACCGACGAACTGGGACGCAGCGCGCACTGGGTCTACGACGAGAACTTCCAGATCGTCGCCTGCACCGATCTCGATGGCGGCAGCTACCGCATGCACTACAACGCGGCCGGCCAGCCGCTCCTGATCGAGCTGCCGGGCGAGCGCACCATCGCCTTCGAATACGACCAGAGCGGCCGCATCGTCGCCGAGACCGACCCGCTCGGGCGCGTGACGCACACCGCCTACGACGGCAACAGCCTGCGCGTGAGCCAGCTGACCACGGCCGATGGCAAGCGCTGGAGCGCGCATTACGATTACCTGGGCCGCCTGCTGTCGAGCACCGACCCGCTGGGCCGCGAAGCGCGCCAGGAATACCCGCCCGGCCTGAGCCCCTACCCGGTGCTGCGCATCGATGCGCGCGGCGGGCGCAAGTTCCTGGCCTGGAACCGGCGCGGCCTGCTCACCTCCTACACCGACTGTTCCGGCAAGACCACGCAGTACGCGTACGATGCCGACGGCCTGCTGGCCGAAGCGATCGATCCGATGGGCCAGCGCACCCGCATCGAGCGCATGCGCAGCGGCGAACCGGTGCGGGTCACCCTGCCCGACGGCAGCGTCGAAGCGTTCGAGTACAACGCGGCCGGCCACCTGGTCGAGCGCCGCCATGGCGCCGAGCGCGTCAACCAATGGGTGCGCAATGCGCGCGGCCAGGTGCTGGAGGCGATCGACCCGGCGCAGCGCCGCCTGCGCTATCGCTACGATGTGAAGGGCCGCGTGGTGGCGATGGAAGCCGGCAGCGACGCCCATTACCGCTTCGAATACGACAGCGCCGACCGCCTCGCGCGCGAAATCCGGCCCGACGGCATGGAGCGCCTGCTGCGCTACGACGCGGCGGGCAGCCTGGTGGAGATCGAAAAGATCGGTGCACCGCTGCCGGCGCAAGCCGAACGGCCGCGCCGCAGCACCCGCTTCGAGCGCGACAAGATGGGACGCCTGCTGGCGCGCCTGACCGACAGCGCCACCACCCGCTATGCCTGGGACCAGCAAGACCGCCTGCTGGGCGGCGCGCGCGTGCCGACCGATGCCGGCGCCGCGCTGGGCGTGCTGGCCAGCACGGTCAACTTCGACTATGACGACGCCGGCCGCCTGGTGGCCGAACACGGCGCCGAGGGCGCGGTCGGCTACGCATTCGACGAACTCGATAACCTGACCACGCTGAACCTGCCGCACGGGCAGCGCATCGACACGCTCACCTACGGCGCCGGCCATGTGCACCAGATCCGCAGCGAGCAGCACGTCATCAGCGACTTCGAGCGCGACGACCTGCACCGCGAAGTGCAGCGCACCCAGGGCCGCCTGACCCAGCGCATGGGCTACGACGCGCTCGGACGGCGCGCCTGGCAGGCGAGCGGCCTGCATGCCGACAGCGTGGGCCAGGAACAGGGCCGCCTGTGGCGCAATTACCGCTACACCCCGGCCGGCGAACTGGCCGAACAGCGCGACAATCTGCGCGGCAGCATCGACTTCCAGTACGATCCGGCCGGCCAGCTGCAACGCGAAACGCGCAGCGCCGAGCAGCGCCAGGAACAATTCGCGTGGGACGCGGCCGGCAATCTGCTGGACGACATCGGCGCCAGGAGCCGCGGCCAGGTGGAAGGAAACCGCCTGCGCATGTGGCAGGATATCCGCTTCGACTACGATGCCTGGGGCAATGTGGCGACCAAGCGCAAGGGCGCGCACCAGGTGCAGCGGTTCACCTTCGACGCCGAGGACCGCCTGATCAAGGTCAGCACCGAATCCTTGCGCGGGCTGGTGGAAATGCGCTTCGACTACGACCCGCTGGGCCGGCGCATCGCCAGCACCGAGACCCGCACCGACACGCGCGGCATCACGCAAGCGGAGCGCAAGCGCTTCGTCTGGCAAGGCTTGCGCATGGCGCAGGAAGTGCGCGAGCGTGGCGTGAGCAGCTATGTGTACAGCCCGGACGCGGCCTACACGCCGCTGGCGCGCATCGATGCGGTGATCGGCGGGGCGATGGCGGCGGCGGCGATCGACAATGCCCGGCAGGGCACGCGCGTGTTCCACTTCCATACCGACCTGGTGGGCGCGCCGCTCGAAGTGACCGACGACGCCGGCGAGATTGCCTGGGCCGGCAAGTACAAGGCCTGGGGCAAGGTCGATGAAGGCGAGGACGCGGCCCTGGTGGCGCGCATCGACCAGCCGCTGCGCTTTCCGGGTCAGTACGAAGACCACGGAACAGGGCTGCACTACAACACGTTCCGGTATTATGATCCGGATGTGGGACGCTACATCAGCCAGGACCCGATCGGGCTCGATGGCGGCGCGAACTTGTATGCCTACGCGCCCAATCCGAGCGGGTGGATGGATCCGCTGGGGTGGATTCATGAGACTGCTCCGGGATACCACGTCTATGAACTATGGGCTCCCGGCGCGACTAAACCCTACTATGTTGGGATAACTGACGACCTCAAGCGGCGTGCTGGCGAGCATCGCGAGTCGGGGCGGATGACGGACACGGCAACGATGAAACCGATCGTTGAAGATGTTACTTATGGTAAGGCACGCGGTATTGAGCAGGCGAACATCGAGGTCAAGGGAACTAAAACCGGAACAGTCGGGTTTGAGCTGAAAGACGCGGTCAACTATGACCAGCGCGGGAACAAAATTGCCTCGTTCGATCACGACAATTTAACCCGGGATCGGACTCGGCAAGCGTATTTTGAAGCCGAATATAAAGCCGAGAAAGCACGACTTGGCAGCACTGACAGTGGTGGCGGCAGCAAGGGGAGCGGCGGCTGCTAAACAGCTAGCGATGTAGCAACATTTACCGAAAAGGAGTGCGTGAAATGGGATGGTGGAGTGCACCGGACAATCCGGAAGTAACCGTAGGCGATGCCGTGCTGGACTCGGTACGACATTTTCTGCGTGATTTCAGCCGCGAGTACCAGGAAGACTTGTCGCGCAAACCGACGCTACAGGAACTTGAATATGCGCTGAATCTGGCGTTTAGGGTCAACGTCGACAGCGATATTCTGGACGGTTTCGATGAACTGGAAATCAAGCAAGTAGTGCTCAAGACAGCTAAACGGCCAAAAAAACAAAAAGTCACGCCCGGCGATATCTTCGCCTACAAATTGGAGGATGGCCGTTTTGGATTCGGTCGCATCATCAGCGATGCGTCGCTAGGCGCCTTCGCCGAAATTTTCGATTACTTTGCCGATCAGCCCGTCTTTGATTATTCAAAGCTGGATAAGTGGCTGGTCCCACCTGTACCAATCGAAAGTTATTCCCTGCTTGAAGTTCGCTCAATGGGCGATTGGCGCATCATTGGACATACGCCTGGTTTTGCGCCAGGTTCGCAGTTCAATTCGCTGCGCTACGTATATGGTTCCTCGCCCAACACGCTTGTGGCTACCGATGTATTTGGCAAAAAAGAACCGATCAGCGCCGCTGATGCAAAAGGATTACCGGAGTACTGCGCATACGATGATTTAAGATTCCGCAAATTGGTTGCACCTCATGTTCCTCCTTTGAAAAACACCAAGTAAGCGCCCGCACTCAACTATCAGGCCAACGCGCGCTCGCGGGATGAGCTCGCGCATAAGGGAGTCATGGGCGGTAGCGCGTGCTGGAGACTATGCACGTAACCGCAGGCGAAAAACGAGTCTGAAGATGTGACTTGTGTCGCCTTTGCATAGAAAGAAATCGATGGGATGGTGGAGTGCACCGGACAACCCGGAAGTAACCGTTGGCGATGCCGTACTGGACTCGGTCCGGCATTTCCTGCGCGATTTCAGCCGCGAATACCAGGAAAATTTGTCGCGAAAACCGACCCTTCAGGAACTTGAATACGCCCTGAATCTGGCGTTCAAAGTCAACGTCGACAGTGACATCCTCGACGGCTTTGACGAACTGGAGATCAAACAGGTCGTGCTGAAAACCGCCAAACGACCGAAAAAACATAAAGTGACGCCAGGCGATATTTTTGCATACCGGCTGGAGGACGGTCGTTTCGGGTTTGGCCGCGTCGTCAGCCTTGCATCAGTCGGCGCATTTGCTGAAATCTTTGACTATTTCTCCGATCAACCAATATTTGACTACAGCAAGCTCGATAAATGGCTTGTACCGCCGGTACCGATTGAAAGCTATGCGCTGCTGGAGACGCGCTCGATTGGCGATTGGCGCACTATTGGCCACACGCCAGATTTCGTGCCCGGGCCGAAGTTCAACTCGCTGCGTTATCGGTACGGTTCCACCCCGAACACGCTAATGGCGATCGATATTTATGGAAAAAAGGCGCCAATCAGCGCTGCTGAAGCCGAAGGCTTGCAGGAATACTCTTCCTATGACGATTTCACCTTTAACGAATTCATCGTCAGTCATGTCCCGCCACGCGCGAAGGACAAATGAGTCCATACGCCAAACGCGCAGCTTCTGAATAGGAAGAGATTGATGGGATGGTGGAGTGCACCGGACAACCCGGAAGTAACCGTTGGCGATGCCGTACTGGACTCGGTCCGGCATTTCCTGCGCGATTTCAGCCGCGAATACCAGGAAGATTTGTCGCGCAAGCCGACCCTTCAGGAACTTGAATACGCCCTGAATCTGGCGTTCAAAGTCAACGTCGACAGTGCCATCCTCGACGGCGTCGACGAACTGGAAGTCAAGCAGGTTGCCCTGAAAACCGCCAAGCGGCCAACGAAGCACAAGGTGACGCCAGGCGATATTTTTGCATACCGGCTGGAAGACGGCCGCTTCGGATTTGGCCGCGTGGTCGCCGCCGCCTCGGTCGGTGCGTTTGCCGAAATCTTCGATTATTTCGCCGAACAGCCGGTCTTCGATTACACCAAGATCGATACCTGGCTGGTGCCGCCGGTGCCCATCGAAAGCTACTCCCTGCTCGAAATGCGTTCGATTGGCGACTGGCGACTGGCGCATTATCGGCCACACGCCGGACTTTGTGCTGGGTCCGAAATACAAGGCCTTGCGTTATGTCTATGGTTCCAACCCGAACACGCTGATGTGGAAGAATATGGAAGGCAAGTCGGCACCAATCACCCCGGCCGAGGCGGAAGGACTGCCGCGCTACGTCGGCCTGGACGATTATCTGTTCGAGCAGCACCTCGCCAGCCACGTTCCACCGCGCAAACCAGCTAAATAGCGTGCACATGTTCCGTCGCCTGCGGCGGAACAGATCAACGGAGGGCGGGTGGCAGCCACTATCCCGCTCGACCGCAGAACATGCCCCACCGGTTGCGCAGGCAGTGCCCGAACGCCTTCGCCACCGCCAACTTGCCCTGCACCGTTCTCAAGGTAACCGTGCAAACGAAAGGGTCGCCCCCGCATTGCACGGGGAGCGCAGCGACGGGTAGGTCGGCATTGAACTGGATGTACACGCTCGCTTGCGCAAGCTCCGCCAACGCGATGCCCTTGTTGACCAGCGCGCGCTGCAAAAACGCCGCGTCATTTTTAGCGACCTGGGAGGCGCCGCGAGTAGACGGTATGGCAACACCGTCGAGCAATTGCAACAGAAAGGCGTAGTCAGGCGCGCTCGCCTCCTTGTACAGCTCGCCGAGCGCCCAGTAGCCGCCCACATCGTTATTGCGGCCGACGAAAGACTGCGACACGCCCGCCGCCACATGCTTCAAGGTTCCAAGCTTCATCATG